>JASIBJ010000048.1 GCA_030045215.1 Streptosporangiaceae bacterium
GAACTGGCCCCGAGGCCGCCGTCGAACGACCCGACCCTGGGACCGACCTGACCGAACCGGGCGTTATCGGCGGCGATCGTCAGATCGCAGACGACGTGCAGCACGTGCCCGCCGCCGATGGCCCAGCCGGCCACCATCGCCACGATCGGCTTGGGGCAGCGCCGGATCTGGATGTGCAGGTCGGTCACGTGGAAGCGGCCGACCGACTTCTCGTCCATGGCGTACCCGGTATCGCTGCGCGTGCGCTGGTCGCCGCCGGAGCAGAAGGCCTTATCGCCCTCGCCGGTGAGGATAATGACCCCGACCGACTCGTCCTCTCGCGCCACGGTGAGGGCCTGCGAGATCTCGATGATCGTCTGCGGCCGGAACGCGTTGTGTACCTCCGGCCGGCAGATGGTGATCTTCGCGATGCCGTCGTCGCTGGTCTCGTACCGGATGTCGCTGTACTGGCCCGACGCGTGCCAGACGATGTCAGTGCTCTCACTCATGCGAGCAATTGTGCACCGGTGCACGTACGCATCCGCTGGCCGGGCATGTGGCCCAGGTCACGCCAGCCGCTGCTCCAGGCGGGCGGCGACCTCACGGTAGCGGGCAACCGGGATGAGGTGCACGCCGTCGAAGGCACCCGAGTCGCGGATCTGAAGCACCAGGTCACAGGTCGCCTCGACCCCTGCGGCGCGATCAGCCGCCACGCGCTCTACCAGCCCGCCAGGAATCTCGATGTCGGGCACGGCTGCGGCCAGCCGCCCGGCGTGGCTCTCGCTCGCCAGCACGATGACGCCCGCGAACACCGGCATGTCGGCCTGCGTGGCCTCGCGCCACCGGAGCAGGGCCTCCAGCGAGAAGCTCGCCTGCACGAACAGGAAGTCAGCGGCCCGCTTCCAGGCCGGCAGCGGACGCAGGGCGGCGGCGGCGCCGACGCGGAACGGATGCACGCCCGCGAACGCCGGCTCGTCCGGCAGCGCCCGGACTTCCTCGATCATCGCCCGCACGGTCAGCTCGCCGGTACGGCCGCCCGAGGTCGGCTTGTCGCCGTAGACAAACAGGAACTGGTCAACCCCGTAGGAGGCAGCCGTCAGCAGGTCCCGGTGGAACCCCAGCAGGTTGCGGTCGCGCGAGTTCAGGCAGGCAATGCTACGGCCGCCCATCGCCTCGACCTCGTGGGCCACCGCGACGCTGGAGACCGTTGCCCGCCCGAGATGGTTGTCAGGGATCAGGAAGGCATCGGCCACCTTGCTGAGCGTTCCGATCTGATGACGGACGTGCATGAGGTCCGGCCGGGTCGGGGGCTCGATCTCGCAGATGACCTGGAAAGGGAGACGATCCACCGCGCCAGCCTAACGCCGCGTCGTCTCCGGCTAGGTCCTGCCTATCGGTACATCGCCGCCAGCGGCCGTGCCGCGGGGCGCGGATGTCGGCGTACTGGCCCGACGCATGCCAGACGATGACAGTGGGCGTATCACGGTTCGGCGAGCGCTTGCTCGCCGGCCGCAGCGAGCCGGGCCCGGATCTCCTCCTGAGTTTGGTCACCGGCCTGCGGAGCGATGATCAGCGGTGCGCTGACCTGGGGTGATGGGTGCTGCAGAGACGCTCCTGAGGCACCAGCTGGTGCCCATCGGTTGGCCCGTGGCGTGGATTCGGCGGGTGCGGACCTCCTCAGGGGCGACGGCCGCGCAGATCGCTGAGTCGGTTGATGGCCGCCGGCGGATTATCGCGCATGTCGGCTCGGCGCATACCGAGGCTGAGCTCGGGTTGCTGGTCGAGCGGGCTCGGGCGCTGCTGCAGGATCCGGAACAGGGCGAGTTCGAGCTGGGGATCGAGCCGGTAGTGGCGAAGACGTCGCTGCTTGCCCAGGCGGGTGGTGACACGCTCTTCGGTGACCAGGTCACCACCTCACGCAAGCGCGTGACGGCCGCCGCCCCGCGGGTGATCTCGACCGCGTCGCGGGTGCTGTACGACGTTCTGGCCGGAGTGTTCACGCCCCTCGGGTTCGACGCGCTGGGAGACGACGTGTTCCGGGACCTGGTTATTGCCAGGATCGTGGAGCCGACCTCGATCCTGGATACCGGACGGGTGCTGATCGATCTGGGTTGCAAGCCGGCGAGCGAGAAGACGATACGTCGCACTCTGGCCCGCTGCGGCAAGGGCGGCTACCGCGACAAGCTCGCCGCGTTGTGCTTCGCCCGCGCGAGCCGGCGGCGATGTCTCCTTGTGCCTCTACGACGTGACGACGTTGTATTTCGAGGCGCAGAAGGAGGACGACCTGCGCAAGGTCGGGTACTCCAAGGAGCGGCGGGTCGACCCGCAGCTCGTGGTCGGGCTGCTGGTCGACCGGCACGGCTTCCCGCTGGAGATCGGCTGCTTCGAAGGGTCCAGAGCCGAGACGCTGACGCTGCTGCCGGTCACCCGCCAGTTCCAGGCCCGGCACGGCATGCAAGGCATGTCTAGAAATAGGCCACCAGCTCCGGAGGCCGTTGCTGTGAGTCGGTGAAGTAAGGGCGCTGACCTGGGCCGAGCAATAGTTCATCGAGGGGCCGAAGCCAGGTTCGTTCCGCCTACGTTCCGGCGTGAACTTGTTTCGCTCTTGCAAGCCGAAGGCGAGCCCGATTTGGCGATTTGCGCCCGAGATCTGCGAGTCGTCGCTTCGTGCCCTTGCACGGACGACTTCTGCCAGAGCTTCTACCCTGCACCGCGGCCGGAGGGTGCCTGCGGGTCCGGGCGGGAAGCAGCACGCCTGCTGCCTATGACAAGCTGAAATCCCGGTGTAGGCTGGCGGCGCCGGCGCAGGAGGGCGCCGCCGGGTTCGCGGGCAGGACCTGAGTCCACCTCCACGCCTTTCTGGAAGATCGGACTTTCCGGCAGGATCGTCTTCGCTTCGCGCCCGAACGCGAGCCCGGGCGGCGAGGAGACGTCATGCCCGAACTTCCCGACCGACCCGACCTCGACCAACTTCGCCGTCAGGCAAGAGAGCTGCTTCGCGCCGCCGACCATGGCGAGCCCAGCGCTGTTGCCAGGCTTCGCGCGGTGTCCGACCGGGTCACGCTGTCAGCGGCCCAGCTGGCCGTGGCCCGCGAGCACGGCCACCGGAGCTGGCCTGCGCTGAAAGCCGAGGTAGAAAGACGCCCGGCAGGGCAGCCGTTTTTCGTGACGCTGGTCTCGGAAGACTCGGGCGCGGGCCGGGCGGCGGCCGGGGCCTCGGTACGCGATGCCCGCACCGGCGCGGTCACCGACCGGATAAAGCCTCCCGCAGGTGAGCACTTCACGCAGGTGACCTCCAACGGGCAGGGCGCGTTCTTCCTGACCACATGGGTGAACTGGGCGCCCGACGCTTCACCGCTGGTGTACCGGCTCCAGGTGGACGCCGCAGGCCGAGCCGGGCAGCTGACCCCGGTTCCCGGCGATCTCCTGCCGCCCGCAGCCCGCGGCATCGCCGCCAGCCCAGGCGGGACGGTCCTGGCCTACACGGTGCCGGGTATGATGCCGCGCACACGCCCATCAACCGCCGAGGCCGGGCTGGTGGACCTGGCGACCGGCGAGCGCCGCATCCCGTCGCTTCCCGCGGGTTCTATCAGCGACCTGTCGCTGGCCAACGACGGCCAGACCCTGGCATTCCAATGGAACCCACGGGCGGGTGGTGGGCAGGACGTGTATGTCGCCCCAGCCGCAGCCTCCGACTGGGTCGCCCAGGGCAGGATGCTCACAGACCCAGACGGCCAGCCCTACGACGCGCAAAGCCCGGTGATCAGCGCCGACGGCCGGGCGGTCTATATCACCGTCGCGCAGCCCGAGCCCACCGGCGGGCCGCACTGGACCCGGCTGCTGGAAGTCCCGGCCGGTGGCGGCCAGCCCCGCGTCCTGTTCGAGCTGCGCTACCAGCCGCACGCCCGCAACCTTGTCTACATGTGGGGGCCGGTCTGCCGCGACCGTGCCGGGGACCAGCTGCTCGCGTTCGCCACCGGTTATGTCTACCGGATCGAGATCTCGTCGGGCGCGATCACCCAGCTGCCGTTTCCGGAGGGGCAGCCCCATCATGCCGCCTGGTAACCGTGCCGGGCCCCGAAGCCCGCCAGCCAGCCCGGCCAGCCGCATCAAACCGTCGTATCGTTCGCCCGCCTTAAGCCTGCGCGAGTAAGGCAGCAAGACGAAATCGCGGGCCAGGCCGCGCGGCCTGGCCCACGATTTTGTGTGCCACTGGAGCATGGAGAGCATGGTCGTGGTCGCCGTGCGTCTACATCGCGGTAGATGGTCCTGACCGAGACCTCTAGCTCGTGGGCCAGCTGCTGCGCCGTCATGCGCCCGCGAGTCTGCAGTAATAGGAGCAGGGACAGCATCCGGCTTGCGCGCATCGGTCAAGTATCGCCATATCCACTGACAGTTGGTGTCAGGAGAGCGGTCCTAACGTGCCGCTGCGACACGGCGGTCGTGATCTGCGACCGCAAGGACGGACATGAACGACTTCGACTTCTGCACCGGCACCCTGTTCCCGCCGGTCACCGGGGTGTTCTCCAGCGGCGTCGGCGAGTTCTTCGGCGAGGACGCCTACAACGGCGTGCTCGTGCGGGCGCGATTCCGGTGGACCGACAGCACCGCCGACTCGCCGCACTGGGAGCAGGCATTCTCCGCCGACGGCGGGCAGACCTGGCTGGACAACTGGTACATGGAATCGACTCGGCGGCGCTGAATTCCGAGCCTGGCGGGCCGGCCTCGCCGCGATCAGGCGGCGCCCGCGGTCGCCCAGTCGAGGCGTGATCCCGCGCCGGCCAACTCCGGCGCAGCGATGCCGGTGAGATCCACGTAGCGTTCTTCTTCTGGTTCGGGCAGCGCGACCGCGGCGGCGCTCGGCGCCGGCCGGGGACGGCGTGGCTTGCCCGCTCCGGAACTGCCGCCGCGGCCGCGGTAGATCAGCAGCCCGTTCACCGGATCGGGCACCGCGTCGAGCGCAGCCCGGACGACCGGCAGGTTCAGGAACGCTTCCCACTTGTCGGCGTCATCGAAGCAGACCTCGAACGCGACGCCCCAGTGATCGGCATGCCAGGCGCCGTCGAGGGCGCCATTAGTCAGCGCGGCTTCGATTAACGCGGAGTCGTAAGCTGCCTGCCACCCGAAGGCTGAGCCCTCCCCGTGCAGGACTTCGATCGACCACCACTCAGCCATGACATTGCGATAGTACGTCTGCGGGCCCTGCGCGGGAACCCCCGGCGAGCCCGGCTATGCCCGGCACGGAACACGCATCCGCGCCGGGCATAGCCACTCAGGCGGGCTGCGGCGTCTCCGGCTCCGGCGGATCGGGCGCGTAGCCGGCCGGGGATTGCGAGGTCGGCCTGACCGTTAGCCGTCCCTTGCTCATCACGGCGAGCCGCAGCGCTCGCCTGGCGATGGCGCTCTCGTGCGTGACCAGGACCATCGTGAGGCCGTGCTCACGCCACAGCTTCTCCAGCAGCGCCATGATGTCCTCACGGGTGTCTTCGTCCAGGTTGCCGGTCGGCTCGTCGGCCAGCAGCACCTTGGGCTCCTTCACCAGCGCCCTGGCAATGGCTACCCGCTGCTGCTGCCCGCCCGACAGCTCGGATGGCAGGTGCCGCGCCCGGTCCGACAAGGCGACGCTGTCGAGCGCCTCGGCAACGCGGCGTCGCCGTTCCGCCCAGCCGATGCCGAGCGGGACCAGCGCGGCCTCGACGTTGTCGGCCGCGGTCAGCGTCTGCACGAGGTTGAACGTCTGGAACACGAACCCGATCGAGGTGGCCCGCAGGCGGGTGACCTGAGCCTCACGCAGCCGGGTGAGATCCTGGCCGTCCAGTTCGATGGTGCCCGAGGTGGGGCGGTCGAGGCCGCCGAGCAACTGCAGCAGCGTGGTCTTGCCGTGGCCAGTGCGACCCTGGACGGCTAGCCAGTCGCCGTCGGGGATCTCCAGGTTCACATCCCTGACGGCCGGCACTGTTTGCCGACCCTTCTGGTAGAGCCGGGTGACGTTGGTGAGCTTGTACATCGCAGCGTCCTTTCAGTCCACGCGGGCCAGGGCGTCGGCAGGCCGCAGCTGACTGATCCGCCAGCTGCCGAGGCCACCGGAGACCAGCCCGCCGACGATCGCCAGCAGCACGGCCAGGCCGATGACGCCGAGCGTGACGGAGGCCGACCAGTGCACCGGGATGTTCTGCGTGGTCCCTCCTAGCGAGCTACCGGGGCCGAACGCGACCGGGCCGGGGCCGCCCGAGGTGCTTTGAGCGAACTTCAGCCCGTTGTCGTTCGTGATGGTCGCGGTGAGGCTCGGCGCGATCTTGTCGATGATCGCCGCGCCGGCGAAGCCCAGGCCGATGCCGACCGCGCCGCCGATCAGGCCCGTGGTCACCGACTCGCCCATCACCTGACCGATGATCCGGCGGCTGCGCCAGCCGATGGCCTTCAGCGTGCCGAACTCGCGGGCGCGGCGCGAGACCGCCGACATCGTGAGCAGCCCGGCCACCGCGAACGCCGCGATCAGAACGAGGACTGACAGCCACGTGCCGAGGTCGCCGGCCAGCTTGGCGGCGCTGCCCAGCGAGCCGTTGATCTCGCTGGCGAGGCTGGAGGGGGTGGTCACGGTCGCCGTGGGCAACAGCTTCTTGATCTCCTTGCTCACGGCCGAGATGTCGGTGGAGCTCGCGGTGGTCACGTAGATCGTGTTGACGTAGCCCTTGAGGCTGCCGCCACCGAGATTCCGGGTCCCCAGGGCCTGGGCGCGGGCCATCGGGATGTACACCTGCGGCGGGTCGGAGGCCTGCGACTGGCTGACGATCCCGATGACCTTGAACTTGACCTTGGCGACCGTGACGTACGAGCCGACCTTGAGGTCGTTCGCGGTCGCGTAGCTGGAGTCGACGATCGCGACGTCCGAGTCGGCCTCTGAGGTGGTGAACGTGTGGCCCGAGCTCAGCGTGGCGCTGCTCAGCGGACCGAGGTCCTCATGGGAGAGGTCGACGCCCTGCACCGTGAACTGTGTCGGCGGGCCGGCGCTGTTCGAGCTGATGGAGATCTGGGTGTCCATCAGGGCGAGGCCCCCGGCTGCGGCCGAGACATGCGCGAGCTTTTCGATCTTGGCGATGTCCGCGTAGCTGAGCGTGCCCTTGTTGGCCGATACCAGGTTCGCGATGTTCTGGGCGCCGGTGCTGCACTTGCCGTTAATGCAGACCGTGGGCTTGCCCCCGGCTCCGCCGCCGCCCTGGATCGCGATGCTGGTGTGCTGGCCCTTGAGCCCCGACCCCGCCGTGGGCGACTGCGTGACGGTGATGTCTGTGCCCACCCCGTACAGCGAGTGCAGCACGCTGGCCTGGGCGTTTTTCACCCCCGCGGCGGCCGCGGACACGGTGATCACCAGGCCGATGCCCAGTGCGAGGCCGAGGGCGATAACCGTCGCCTGCCGGGCGCGTCGCCCCAGTTCGCGGCCCAGGTATCGCATGAAGAACGACCGGCCCCCGGTCGGCGCGGGCCGCCCGCCGGCCGGCGCAGCCCGGACGTCTGTATCAGTAGACATGTGAGTGCTCCTGTTCAGATCGGCTGAGCACAACGATTAGCGGGTCGCCGGTTGCACGGCGGTTGCACCGGTGCTGACCTGGGGCACGACCCCGGATCCCCTGCGCTGTTACCGCGGCGCAACCGCCGCCGCGGCATCGTCGGTGGGACCCAG
>JASIBJ010000446.1 GCA_030045215.1 Streptosporangiaceae bacterium
CGAGGACCAGCCGCGGGAAGAACCCGCGGGCGACACCGGCGAGCAGTCGCTGCCCAGGACCGCCGGGGCTGAACGAATAGTTACCAGCACCAAGCTTCGCGCGCCCCTCAACGCCTCCGACCGGCTCGTGCTAGCCGCCAGGTTCGAGGAGTACCTGACCTGGCGGCATTCGGGTGCCGCTAAGCCGCGCAGCGCCAGGGAGGCGGCCGACCGCATCGGCTGGCAACCGCACACCGTCTCTAAGCGGTGCGAGAACATCCGCAACCGGTATGTCCGCATCGGGGTGCCAGGCCTTAAGGGGCCGCGCGCACTGGAAGAACTGGCGGCGCTGCTCATCTCGACCGGTGAGTTGACCGACGAGGACCTACGGCGACTGCCGCCCGTGCCGCCGCACGAAACCGGCTAGCCGACGAGCGTCTTGACTGCGGCGGTCATCTCCGTCAGTGCCTTCTTGGCGTCGGCGAAGTACATGCTGGTCTTGGGATCGACGTACAACTCGTTGTCGATGCCCGCGTAGCCGTGCCCCATGGACCGCTTGATCACGATGATGCTCTTGGCCTGGTCGACATCCAGGATCGGCATGCCAGAGATCGCTGTGCCGGGCCGCCGGGCGGCCGGATTCGTCACGTCGTTCGCGCCGATCACCAGGGCCACGTCCGTGCGTGCAAACTCGGGATTGATGTCGTCCATCTCCTTGAGTTGCGGGTACGGCACGTTGGCCTCGGCCAGCAGCACGTTCATGTGCCCCGGCATGCGGCCCGCCACCGGGTGAATCGCGTAGCTGACGTCGATGCCGCGCGACTCAAGCAATTCCGCGAGCGCGGCGACCTCGTGCTGGGCCTGCGCCGCGGCGAGTCCGTAGCCGGGCACGATGATGACCTTGGAGGCATAGGCCAGCTGGATGGCAGCGTCGTCAGCGGCGATCGAACGGACGCTCCCGGTGGGGCCGGCGATCGCGGCAACGGAGTCACCGGTGCCAAAGCCGCCGACGATAATGTTGCGAATCGAGCGGTTCATGGCGTCAGCCATCAGCTTGGTCAGGATGCCGCCGGAGGCTCCCACCAGGGCGCCGGCGATGATCAGCGCCCAGTTCCCGATCACGAATCCGGCCATGGCGACGGCGGTGCCGGTGAACGCGTTCAGCAGCGAGATCACGACCGGCATGTCCGCACCACCGATCGGCATCACCATGGAAACGCCGAAGGCCAGCGCGGCGATGATCACGATCACGAGCAGGGCCGTGCTCGGCGAGGCAATCAGGTAGGCGCCGAAACCGATCGCGACGACCGCCAGCACCATGTTGATGACGCGGGCGCCGGGAAAAGTGACCGGCGCCGAGTTGATGACGCCTTGCAGCTTGCCGGCCGCGATTATCGACCCGGAGAACGTGACCGAGCCGATGATCACGTCAAGCAATGTCGTGACGCTGGTACTGGCCGAGACGCTCGCGCCGGCGTGCATGTAGTCGTGCACGGCGACGAGCGCGGCCGCGCCACCACCGACCGCGTTAAACATGCTGACCAGCTGGGGCATCGCGGTCATCTGGACGGTCCTGGCCGCGTACAGCCCAGCCCCGCCGCCGAGCAGCGCGCCGGTGATCATCACGATCCAGCCGGTCGCGCTGATCCCGTGACCGTGCACGATGATCGCCAGCGTGGCCGCCACCGCCGTGGCCATGCCTGAGGTCGAGACCTGATTGCCGCGTCGAGCCGTGGCCGGGTTGTTCATCAGGTGCAGGCCGAGCACAAAGAGTGAGGCCGACAGCACATAGATCAGCTGTATGACCCAGTCGAATACGCTCATGCCGCCGTGCCCTTACGGCTGCTGCCATTGGCGGCCGCGTTCACCGCCGCCGGGGCCTGGCCGGCCGCCGGCACCGCCGGGCGCTTCTTGAACATCTTCAGCATGCGGCCGGTGACGACATAGCCGCCGACCACGTTTGCCGCCGCGAACGCCGCAGCAATGAACGCAATCACGTAGCCGATCGCGTTGTTAGCCGTGACCGCGATCAGCATCGCGCCGGCGAGCACGATCCCGTGAATCGAGTTGGCCGCCGACATCAGCGGCGTATGCAGCGTCGCGGGAACCTTGCTGATCACTTCGAAGCCGACCCAGAGGGCCAGCACGAAAATGGTGACATCAACTAGCAGCGCCGGGTACTGCACTGGCGCTCCCTTCTCCAGATCCGGCCGGGGCAGGCTCGTCGGCATCTTGGGCGGAGGCGGCGGCCTTGGCGGCGGCCGTAGATCCTGGCGGTCCGTCGGCTGGGTGGCCCGTGTCCGCGTCGGCCGGCTGGCTCTCCGCTTCGCGCGGCGCGAGCGCCGGATGCACGACGGCGCCATCGCGGGCAACGATCACGCCCGCTAGCAGCTCGTCTTCCGGGTCGAGCGCGAGTTCGCCGTCCTTGACCAGGTACAGCAGCAGCGTGCTGATATTGCGCGCGTACATGGCCGATGCAGCGGCAGGCATCGAGGATGGCAGGCCACCAGCGCCGATGATCGTGACGCCGTGCTCGGTGATCACTGTCTCGCCCGGCCGCGAGCCCGCCACGTTGCCGCCAAGCTCGCTGGCGCCCATGTCGACGATGACCGAGCCCGGAGCCATTGCCTTGAGCGCGTCCTCGGTCACCAGCAGCGGCGGCCTGCGTCCGGGCACCTGGGCCGTGGTGATGACCACGTCGTGCCGGGCAATATGCGCGGCCAGCTCGTCCTGCTGGGCCTGCCGCTCCTCCTCGGTTAGGGCTCGGGCGTAGCCGCCCTCGCCCGACGCTGGCCCGACCGACGTGAGCTCGATGAACGTCGCGCCGACCGACTCGGCCTCCGTTTTGGTCTCGGGCCGGACATCGTAGGCGCTGACGATCGCGCCGAGCCGTCTTGCGGTCCCGATTGCCTGGAGCCCGGCCACGCCCGTGCCGAGCACCAGCACCTTGGCCGGCCGCGCCGTGCCGGCCGCCGTGATCAGCAGCGGGAAGAACCGGCCGAATTCAGCGGCCGCCATGACCGCCGCCTTGTACCCGGCGATGTTGGCCTGGGAGGAGAGCGCGTCCATGGGCTGCGCGCGCGGCAGCGTCCGCGGGATCATGTCCAGGCTGAGGGCCGTGATCCCGGCGCGGGCGAGCCTTTCCGCCAGGCCAGGATCGGCCAGCGGCGCGAACAGCCCGATCGCAACCTGGCCCGCGTGCATCGCAGCGACGGTCGCCTCGTCGGGCTTGCCCACCATCAGCAACACGTCGGCCGCCATGGCCTCGCTGCGGCTGACGACGGTCGCCCCGGCGTCGGCGTAGCTGTCGTCGGTCAGCCAAGCGCCATCGCCCGCACCCGACTCGATGAGCACATCCAGTCCGGCCGCGGTCAGCTTGCTGATGGCCTCGGGCACGAGGGCGACCCGCCGCTCGCCGGGCGTGGTCTCCTTGACCACCGAAACCTTCATGGACAGACCTCACTCGGTCGCCAGGGATTGCGGCCTTGCGCAGGCCGCGTTCTCAGTATGGCCGGATCTGGCATCATTCCAGCCGCCGACCCCACCTACACAGCGTATGGCGAATCTGAGCCGCGCAGGCCGCTCTCGACGGGGCCGCACACCGGTGAGTTGCGCGGGGCCCCGGCTGTGCCGCGGCGGCGCGGTGTCGGTCTCGGGCTGAGCGATCACATCGGTGCCCAGGGCGCCTCCGGCCGTTACGTCGCGGCCTGGCACGCTGTATCCAAGCGAGGGGGCAAGCGAGATGAGCGATTCGCCGCTACGCCCGGACGAGGTCCTGGCGGGCAGGCTGGCCGAGGCGCGAATACTGCTGAGTCAGCTGAGGCTGCCCGCGGCCGAGGCGGACCGGCTGCGTCGTCAGTTCGTCGCCGTCTGCAATGCGATCAAGGCGCCCGAGGCCGACCTGGATGCAGGATTGCGTCGGATCGCCGCATTCATAACGACGCTGGAGCAAGCAGCCGAGAAAGTTTCCGAGAATAGAAGTCATAGAGGAAAATCTATGCCTTAACTCTCACAGTCCGGTGGCCCGGGGATCGCATGAGCAATGCGGACCGACACGCGTTCGTTTCCGCGAATGTAATTGTGCGATGATGCTGCATCGCCTAATTTCAGGCGCATCAGAGGTCGCGAGCCCGGCGTCCCAGTCCGCGCGACCTCCCGGGGGGAACAGCAGGAGCGTGGAAATGAACAAGGGTGACCTGATCGACGCAATTTCGGGCCGGATGGGAGATAAAAAGACGGCCGCCGAGGCCGTTAATGCCGTTCTGGACACAATTCAGCAAACAGTCGCGAAGGGCGACAAGGTGTCGATAACCGGATTCGGCGTTTTCGAGAAGACGGTACGCCCGGCACGCATGGCACGTAATCCTGCTACCGGCGCGGCGGTTAAGGTACCGAAGACCTCTGTCCCCAAGTTCCGGGCGGGTGCGGACTTCAAGGCGATGGTCGCGAAGAAGAGATAGGGCCGTTAATCGGCGGGCGCGGGGGAGCGGCGAGTCTTCCGCTCCGCCCGCGCTCGGCCTCGGCAACCGATCGCCAGCTGCGCAGCGCGGCACTAGCGCAGGCCGGGCCGCCTGCTCAGGGCCGCGGTGATCAGCCGGTCTATGACCTCGGCGAACGGCACGCCGCTGGCTTCCCACATCTTCTGGAAGTATGAGGCGGGGGACAGGCCCGGCATCGTGTTGATCTCGTTGATCAGGACCTGGCCCTCGGAGGTGTAGAAGAAATCGACGCGGGCGAGACCCTCGCAGGACACGGCCTCGAACGCGGCCGCCGCGAGCCGGCGGATCTCGGCGGCAGCGCTCTCCGGGATGGGCGCGGGGATCGCCATTCCGCTGGCCGAGTCCAGGTACTTGGCCTCGAAGTCCCAGAACTCCTCGCCGCCGTCGACGAGTAGCTGACCCGGCAGGCTCGTGTCCGGCGGCGCGCCGTCGATGCCCTGCAGCACCGACACCTCGACCTCCACGCCGTCGATCGCCGCCTCGACGAGCACCTTCGGGTCGTACGCGCGGGCCAGCGCGATGGCCTCGTGCAGCTCGCCGATGTCCCCGGCCTTGGACGTGCCAATGCTCGATCCACCCCGCGCGGGCTTGACGAACAGCGGCCAGCCGAGCTCGGCGATCTCGTCCTGTACCCGCTTGGCCTCGACCGACATGTGCTCCGCCGGGCCGGCTGGCCAGTCGCGCTCGTGCACGACCACGTACGGCCCGACCGGCAGCCCCTTGGACTTGAAGATCAGGTTCATGTACTCCTTGTCCATGCTGACCGCGCTGGCCAGCACGCCCGCGCCGATGTAGGGCACACCCGCCATTTCCAGCAGGCCCTGAATCGTGCCGTCCTCGCCGTACGGCCCGTGCAGGACCGGCCACACCACGTCCACGTCGCCGAACAGCTGCGGGATGTGCGCCGGGGCGCTGGCGACCAGCCCGCCGCCCTCGGTCAGCACAGCCTCAGCCGACACCCGCGCGCCCTCCGTACCGGACCAGGGCACGACCTGCGTGCCGGGCACGGCCGCGGCCTCCACCGAGGGCAGCACGTCACCCTCGATGGCGAGCCGGTCCGGCTCGTCCGCGACCTGGACCCAGTGGCCGTCGGTCGTGATCCCGATCGGGATGACCTCGTACTTGGTGCGGTCGATCGCCCCCAGGATGTTGCCGCCCCCCATGCACGAAACCGGGTGCTCCGGCCCACGCCCGCCGAAGACCACGGCGACCCTGATCTTGTGCTGCCCGTTCACCTGTGCTCCCGTCCCGGTTGACCAACCGCCAGCAAGTGCCCCGTCTGGCTGAGGCTCAGTTCCCCGTCATCAGTGGCCGTAACGCTCCGGCTTAGCCGATCTGCTGGCCAGCATCAGCACAGCCTGTCCGATGTCCAGGCCGTCGTGAATGACGGCCACGATCACCTCGGTGATCGGCATCTCGACACCATGTGCGCGGGCCAGCTCTAGCACCGGCTGGCAGGACTTTACGCCCTCGGCCCGCGCCTGGGTGGTCGCCTCCACCTCCGCCAGCGGCATGCCGCGGCCGAGTAGCTCGCCGAACGTCCGGTTCCTGGACAGCGGCGAGCTGCAGGTGGCGACGAGGTCGCCCATCCCGGCCAGGCCGGCGAACGTGTGCTGATCGGCTCCGAGCGCCGCGCCGAGCCTGGCGATCTCCGCCAGGCCCCTGGTGATGAGCATCGCCCTGGTGTTGTCGCCCAGGCCCATCCCGACTGCGATGCCGACGGCCAGCGCCATCACGTTCTTGACCGCGCCGCCGAGCTCGCAGCCCACCACGTCGGTGTTGGTGTACGGCCGGAAGTAACTGGCGTGGCACGCCTTTTGCAGCTGGCACGCGGTGGCCTCGTCGGCGCTCGCCACCACCGTGGCAGCGTATTGCCTGCTCGCGATCTCCAGCGCCAGGTTGGGCCCGGAGATGACGCCGATGCGCCCGGGCGGCGCCCCGGTCACGTGGGCGATGACCTGGCTCATACGTAGGCCGGTGCCGTGCTCGATGCCCTTCATGAGGCTCACCAGGAGGGCATCAGGCGGCAGCAGGCCGCGCCAGGCGGCCAGGTTGTGCCGCAGGGTCTGGGCCGGGACGGCGAGAATGACCAGCTCGGCGTCGTCGAGCGCCACGGCGGGGTCAGCAGTCGCGCGGAGACCTTCTGGCAACACGATCCCGGCCAGCCGGTCCGGATTCTGGCGGGTTTCCATGACCGACCGCGCAACTTCGGGCCGCCGGCACCACAGCACGACTTCGTTCCCTGCATCGGATAGCACCTGGGCGAACGTCGTTCCCCACGAGCCGGCTCCGAGTACGGCTGCCTTCACGGCTTTGTGCTGCCCTCAGAGGTGTCGCTCGCGGTGCTCTCCTGCAGCGAACTGCTCTCTTGCAGCGCCGGGATCTCCCGCAGCGCTGGGTCCTCCTGCAGCGCTGGGTCCTCCTGCAGCGTTGCGCTCTGCTGGAGCGTCCGCAGGTCCTGCCGGAGCTTGCGGCGCGCGACCGCGGGATGGTACGGCTCGGCGGGCGGCGTCTCGCCGCGCAGTTCACCGAGCAGGTCAGCCACGTCCCCCATGATCTTCGAGGTCATCGCTCGCAGCACCTGGCTGGTGGGAGGCTCGGCGGTGAACTCCGACAAGTCCACCGGCGGCCCGGCCACGATCTTGACCGTCTTGCGGGGCAGCAGCCGCGGCAGGTAACTCCCGTAGGGCAGGATCCGCTCGGCACCCCAGTGCGCGACCGGGATGACCGGCGCGCCGGTCTCCTTGGCCAGCCTCGCCACCCCGGTTTTGGACACCATCGGCCACTTGTCGGGGTCCCTGGTTACCGTCGCCTCGGGGTAGAAGATCACGCACGCGCCGTTCCGCGCGACCATCTCGGCCTCGCGCAGCACCAGGGCGGCGTCGGCCTGGCCGCGGTAGACCGGCAGCTGGCCCAGCTTCCTGATGATCGTGCCCAGCACCGGGATCGCGAACAGCGACGACTTCGCCAGGAAGACGGGATAGCGCCGGGCGCTGTCGGCGAACAGCGAGACCGCGAATATGTCCATGTACGACAAATGGTTGGCGGCCAGGATGACCGGTCCGTCGGCCGGGATGTGATCCTGCCCGCGCCAGTCCAGCCGCATCATCATCCGGATGCCAGGGCGCAAGATGATCTTGGAGGCGTTCCGCCATGCGTTCGAATAGCTTCCGTCCGCGCGCTTTGGTGGCCTCTGGCTTGTCATCCGGGAATCCTCTGGGTCGCTCGTGTGGTTCAGTCTGTCCGGTCCCGTGACGCCGTGTCGAGGCGTCACGGCAGGATCAGGTACATGACACCGGAAGCCGCGCTCGACTGGTCGCTGGTGGTTCCCCTCAAGGTACTTGCCCAGGCCAAATCGCGGCTCACGGTGTTGCCGGCGGCTGGCCGGGCTGAGCTGGCCCTGGCTATGGCGGCGGATACCGTGGCCGCGGCCGTGGCGGCGGCCACGGTGCGGACGGTGCTGGTGATCACCGACGACACCGTGGTGTGCGCCGAGATGGAGCGCCTGGGCGCCCTGGTCCTGGCCGACGAGCCTGCGTCCGGCCTGAACGAGGCGCTGACCTTCGGAGCCGGTTATGCGCGCGAGCAATGGCCGGAACGAGGGGTGGCCGGGCTGGCAGGGGATCTGCCTGCGCTGCGGCCAGGGGAACTGGCAACTGCGCTCCGTGCGGTCGCGCCCCGCGAGCGGGCGTTCGTCCCCGACGCCGACGGCACGGGGACGACGCTGTACGCGGCGGCGCCGGGCGGGAGCTTCGAGCCCCTGTTCGGCGTGGCGTCGGCGAGCAGGCACCGCGCCGCCGGGGCGGAGGAACTGGAGTTCCCGGTCTCGGCTGGTCTGCGGCGGGATGTCGATACCGCCGACGACCTGAGGCGGGCGGCCGCCATCGGGCTCGGCCCGAGGACCAAGGCGCTGCTCGCCGCCGTCGGCGAGTGGTAGCCGATGCCTGCTGCCTAGTTGCAGCCCACGGTGCCCAGCTGCCGACCTAGATGTGCACTATCGGGCAGGTGAGGGTTCGGGTGATGCCCGGCACTCCCTGAATTTGCGCGACTACGAGCCTGCCGAGATCATCCACATTGTCGGCTTCGGCCCGGACTATCACGTCATACGGCCCCGTGACATCGTCGGCCTGGGTTACACCCGTGATCTGCCCGATGCTCGAGGCTACGTCGGCCGCCTTCCCGACCTCGGTCTGGACGAGAATGTAAGCCTGGACCATGTCGTCCTCCAACGAGCGCGGCCGCACGGATCACGTTGTCACTTGCAACGCTACCGTAGGGACCTCTCGGCCGACGTGACGCGGTTCATGAAAGGCGACTGGCGGCACCAGATGCCATTCGCCACGTCGGCACGGATCCCGCCGCGCCGGGTCGGACAGCGGGAAAGATCAACCGGGAGGATGACATTACCGTCGCCGAGCTTGGCGAATTCGGGCTGATAGCCGCTATTGCGGCGCGGCTTCCGCCCGACGATGCGCTTGTGGTCGGAGGCGGCGATGACGCGGCTGTCCTTCGGGTTACCAGCGGGCGAGTGGTAGCGACCACTGATCTGCTGATCGAGGAGAGGCACTTCCGCCGGGACTGGTCGGGCCCGGCCGACGTCGGGGTCAAGGCGGCCGCCCAGAATCTGGCCGACGTAGCCGCGATGGGCGCATGGTCCCGGACGCTGCTTGTCGGGCTGGCATGCCCAGGCGACCTGCCAGCGCAGTGGGTGCTGGACATGATCGACGGGATGGTGGCCGAGTGCCGGCGCGCCGGTGCGTCGATAGCGGGCGGGGACGTGACGGCCGCTGACTCCGTGATGCTGGCGATCACGGCACTGGGTGAACTGAACGGATTGCGCCCGGTGACCAGGGCTGGGACGCGGCCTGGCGACCAGGTTGCGGTGACCGGGCGGCTGGGCTGGTCGGCGGCTGGCCTGGCGCTGCTGCGGGCCGGGCGCGCGGACGAGCCTGATCCCGAGGTTGCCTTGCTGGCGCAAGCGCATCGTCGCCCGCAACCGCCCTATGCCGCCGGGCCGGCCGCGGCAAGGGCGGGCGCCACGGCGATGATCGACGTCAGCGACGGCCTGCTGGCCGACCTCGGGCACATCGCGGCGGCTAGCGGCGTCGCCATCGATCTGGAGTCACCCCGCATGCGGGTCGACGCGGCAGTCGCGCACGGGGCCCGCCTCCTTGATGCAGACGCGATGGACTGGGTTCTGACCGGCGGAGAGGATCACGCCCTGGCCGCCACTTTCCCGGCAGGAATGGTCGTCCCTGACGGCTGGCGGGCAATCGGCGCGGTGCGCGAGGGCCGCGGCGTGACGGTAGACGGTTTGGCCAGGAAAGGGCCGGCTGGCTGGGATCATTTCCGGTAGCCGGACCTTAATCCGCCAAGGTGATCGGCGACCCCGGTGAGGAGCACTGGCCGATCGGGTTGCGGCTTGATATAACGCCTTTGATGCCCCGCCATCGCAAGCCGCGAGTTTCCCGGCACCGGGCGCAACTGCGAGTCAACGACTCGGCCCGTCGTGTCCGCATGAGTGCTGCCATCTCGGCGGTGAGGGCAGCGCTGGCGACGTCTCGCCCGGACGAGGCGCACGAGAGTCGGGAGCAAACCACTCGGCTGAGAGATGTCCGGTCCGCCTCGATGCGCGGCGTCGCGCGCGGCGCGGTCAGGAGCCTGCTGGTTACGCCATGGTTCGCGGCCGGCGCCGGGTTCGTTCTCGCGGCCGGGCTCTGGATCTACTCGCCACACACCGAACTGAGATTTCCCACGGCGAACGCGCCGTACGGCGTGCCGTGCTCGCAGCAATGCTCTTCGGTAAGCGGTGGCGGCCAGGTAGCAACGAGCACGCCGGGCGAGCGCATCGGCCGTCACGCCGGCCGCGGCGAAACCGGGCAGGCCGACGTGGCGGGCCGACGCTCCGCAACCTCCGGGCTGACGTTCACCTTCAGCGTCCCGTGGCAGCAGAACGGCAACTTCCAAGCCGTCATCATCGTGCGCGGGAAGCATGTGCCGGCCAACTGGCAGCTGGAGTTCACGATGCCGGGCACTCATATCCGGTACGTGATCGGCGCCCAATGGCGCGCCTCGCCGGGCGGTGACGGCGGCACGGCTTTTGCATCGCAGCGCCAGTTCGGGGGCGGCCCGAGCAGTGGCCTAGCCTACGGACAGAATGACGGCGGTTATGGGCAGGGCCGCGCGAGCGGACTCCTGGGTCAAGGCGAGGGCATCGGCTTCCTGGTGATGGGCAGCGGTTCGGCCGCTACTCCTGCGACGTGTGTCTTCAACGGATCTAGCTGCACCTTCAGCTGATCCGCGCTCAGCGCTGATGACTCATCCGCCCCGGCCGCGGCATCCTGTACGTGGCGTGGCGGGCGGCTAGCGGCTGGCCAGCCCGGCCAGGATTGACCGCAGCGTCGCAGCGACCGCGTCCCTGGTGGCCACCGGCTCGGTGGAACTGGCGATGAGCATGCCGCCGCGCTGGAGCATGCCGAGCAGCAGCGTCGCCAGTGTCTGCGGGTCATCTGCTCGCAGCGCACCTTTATCGGCCGCGGCCTCGAGGGCCGCAACGATCGCGGCGAACGCATACCGCTCGTCAAGCTCGGTGAACTTGGCGGGTCCGAGCACCGACGGCGCGTCGGTGATGACGATGCGCTGCACGTCAGGCTCGAGGACCTTATCCAGGAACGCCTCGAACCCCAGTGCCAGCAGCTCGATCGGCCCGTCAGCGCGCGCGGCGGCGTCGCGCGACGCGGCCATCAACTCCAGGTGCACCGTTTCGAAGACGGCCTCGAACAATGCGGCCTTGGTCGGGAAGTGGTGGTAGAGGGCGCCGGTCGTGACGCCCGCGTCCCTGGCCAGGTCTTCGACTGAGGTTGCCGCGAAACCGGACCGCCCGAACAGCCGTCGGCCCGCCGACACCAGCGCCGCCCTGGTCTGCGCCACGTGCTCGGCGCGCAGCGATGACCGCTGGTCGTTGGCCCCCTGCCTGTCTTGCATCTCATTTATGTAACTCACCTGCCTGGCTTGCACGCGCCGTTCGGCAGTGGCATATTGAGGTTATCTTACATAACGTCACTATGCGAGGAGGTCACGATGAACCCGGCGATCGAAGCCGTCAGGGAAGACCGGGATGCGCTGCTCGAGATCTGCTGGCGCCTGGGGCCCTCAGACTGGGCGGCGGCCTCGGGCTGCGAGGGCTGGACCGTCAAGGACCTGGTCGCCCACCTGGGCGCGCTGTTCTGGGCCGTCGTCGATGGCAGCAAGCTGCCCGATGTCAGCGGCATGCCGACCGAGGCGGGCCAGGAATTGGTGGTCAGGTCCCGGCGCGATATGACCGCATCGGCTGTGGTGAAGGACTACGCCGAGGTCAGCGAGGTGGCCCTGCGGCGGCTGGCGGAACTCGCCGCCGTGGACATGGAGCTGCCGCTCGGAGACCTGGGCACCTATCCGGCCTCGCTCCTGCCATCCGCCTACAGCTTCGACCACTTCACGCACATCCGGGCAGACCTGTTCCGCCCGCGCGGTCCGCTGGCCGGGCCGCCTCCGCCCGCTGATGAGTTCCGGCTTGGGTCGGTCCTGGACTGGGCCGAGGCGGCGCTGCCGCAGCAGAACCCGGACGCCGCCGAGAGTGGCGTATACGAGCTGCAGATCACTGGTCTGGGGGCGCGCATCATCAGCTTCGGCAGCGGAGAGGCAATGGCGACGGTGAGCTCCGACGCCTTCTCGTTCATCCGGTGGGTTACCCAGCGCGGCAGCTGGGAGGAACTCGGCGTGCTGGCAGCCGGAGATGAGCCGGCTCTGTCTGCGGCCAGGAAGCTGAAGGTGTTCTGAGCTAGCAGGCGCAGGTGGCGGGGCTGGATGGCCCTTATCGTGGAGCCATGGTGCCAGCCCCGCCCCGCGTGCTTGCCATCGCAGGTTCTGACTCCGGCGGTGGTGCCGGTATCCAGGCCGATCTCAAGACCATGCTGGCGCTGGGCGTGCACGGCATGACGGTCATCTGCGCCGTCACGGCGCAGAACTCGGTCGGCGTTCAGGGTTACTGGGAACTGCCGCCCGATGCTGTCGCCGCGCAGCTTGACTCAGTGCTCGGCGACATCGGCGCACAGGCGATCAAGACCGGCATGCTGGCCTCGGCGGAGCTCGTCGGCATCGTGTGCGATGGGCTGGCCGAGGTGGCGGCGCCGGTCGTGGTCGACCCGGTCGCGGTCTCCAAGCACGGTGACAGCCTGATCTCCGAGGGCACGCTGGACGCGATGCGCGAGCGGCTGCTGCCGCTGGCTACCGTCGTCACTCCGAACCTGCTCGAGGCCGAACTGCTCACCGGCACGCAGATATCCGACGAGACCGAGATGCTGGCCGCGGCCAGGACGATCAATGCGATGGGCCCTCAGTGGGTGCTGATCAAGGGGGGGCATCTGCCCGGCAATCCGGTGGACCTGCTGTTCGACGGCCACCGGCTTATCCGCTACCCGGGCCAGCGGATCACCAGCGTGCACACGCACGGCACCGGCTGCACCCTGGCCTCGGCGGTCGCGTCACGGCTGGCCTTCGGCGACGATGTCCCGACGGCGGTGCGGGCAGCCAAGCAGTACGTGACCGGCGCGATCGCTGCCGGGTTCCCGCTGGGCGCGGGCATCGGCCCTGTCGATCATGCCTGGCGGATGCGGGCCGGCACCGTCAGCGGGTGACCTTGCCTGCCTTGATGCACGACGTGCAGACATACAGGCGGCGCGGGGTCTTGCCGACCATGGCGCGCACGTGCTGAATGTTCGGGTTGAAGCGGCGTGAGGTGCGGCGGTGCGAGAACGACACGTTATTGCCGAAGCCCGGCCGCTTGCCGCACACGTCGCAGACGGAAGCCACGGGATCGCTCCATTGGGTGATAGCCAGATCGGTCACTGACACCGGGTATCGCCGGGCCAGTTGTCGAAGGATATCCGACGGATGGGGCCGCGCGCGAGCCGGGCAGGTCGCGCCCGCCCGCGAGAGGGCAGCCGGCCGCCGGTTACGGCGGCCGCCAGGCCACTGACGGTCGCCGAGCCTATCCTGGCCAGGTGGCCGTTCTTGCCGATCCGCTACGCCTGGTCGTCGGCGACAAGGCGGCCAAGCGGCTGGCCGCGGCCCTCGACCTCCATACGGTGGGCGACCTGCTCGGGTACTACCCGCGCCGCTACGACAAGCGGGGCGAGCTGACGGACCTGGTCGGGCTGCGCGACGGCGAATACGTCACGGTCCAGGCCGAGGTCGCCTCGGCCCACACCAGGCGGATGCAGAGCCGGCCAGGTTCGATCTTCGAGGCGGTCGTCACCGACGGCCGGGGCCGGCTGACGCTCACGTTTTTCGGCCGCGGGCGGCAGGACTTCCGCGCGCGCGAACTCGCTCCCGGCACCAGGGCGCTTTTCTCCGGCCAGGTGTCCACCTTCCGCGGCAAGCGGCAGCTCACCCATCCTGACTATGAACTGCTGGGAACGGGGCCGTCCGCGGCTAGGGCGGCCGAATATGCCGCGGAGATCATTCCGGTCTATCCCGCGACCAGCCAGATGCCGTCCTGGAAGATCGCCGACTCCGTCCGGCTCGCTCTGCACGCCCTCGACGTCACGGAAGATCCGCTGCCCCGCGAGCTCAGAAAGCGGCACGACCTGATCGGGTATGCCGATGCCCTGCGCGGCATCCACCGGCCGGTGGACTTCGCCGACAAGGACCGGGCGGTCGAGCGGCTCAAGTGGGACGAGGCCTTTGCGCTGCAGGTGCTGCTGGCGCAGCGGCGGCGGGCGGCGGCGGACTACACCGCGGTGCCGCGCCCTCCGGTCGCGGGCGGGCTGCTCGACGAATTCGATGCCGCCTTGCCATTCGAGCTGACCGCCGGCCAGGTGACGGCAAGCGCGGAGATCGCGGATGACCTTGGCGCCGATCACCCGATGAACCGGCTGCTGCAAGGCGAAGTCGGCTCGGGCAAGACTGTCCTCGCGGTCCGGGCCATGCTGCAGGTCGTGGACGCGGCCGGGCAGGCCGCCCTGCTCGCGCCCACCGAGGTGCTGGCCCAGCAGCACTATCGTTCGATCGGCAGCCTGCTCGGCCCGCTCGGCCTGGCTGGCCAGCTTGGCGGGGCCGAGCACGCGACCCGGCTAACGTTGCTGACCGGCTCGCTGGGCGCTGCGGCTCGCCGCAAGGCGCTGCTCGAGGCCGCCTCCGGTGGCGCCGGGATCGTCGTCGGTACGCACGCGCTGCTTGAGGACCGGGTCCAGTTCGCTGACCTGGGCCTCGTCGTCATCGATGAGCAGCACCGGTTCGGCGTCGAGCAGCGCGACGCCTTGCGGGAGAAGGCAGGTGAGGGCCGCCCGCACGTACTGGTCATGACCGCGACTCCCATCCCCAGGACCGTGGCCATGACGGTCTTCGGCGACCTCGACATGTCGACCCTCACGGAGCTGCCGGCCGGCCGGGCGCCCATTGAAACGCACGTCGTGCCGGTCGCCGAGCGCCCGCACTACCTGACGAGGACGTGGGAGCGGATCACCGAGGAGGTGGCGGCTGGCCGCCAGGCCTATGTGGTCTGCCCGCGCATCGGCGACGAGGCCGACGCCCGCGACCGCGCCGCGGAGGACGCCGCCGGATACCTGCCGGCCGAGGAGGACGACGGGGCGCCGGCCCGGCCGCCGCTGGCCGTGCTCGACCTTGCCGCTCAGCTCGCCGAGACTGAGCTGGCAGGCCTGCGGCTCGGGATCTTGCACGGCCGGATGCCACCCGAGGACAAGGACAAGGTCATGATGGCTTTCGCCGACGGCGACATCGACGTGCTGGTCACGACCACGGTCGTCGAGGTCGGCGTGGATGTGCCGAACGCCACGGTCATGGTGATCATGGACGCCGAGCGGTTCGGCGTTTCACAGCTGCACCAGCTCCGGGGCCGGGTCGGGCGCGGCGGGCACGGCGGGCTGTGCCTGCTGGTCACCGAGGCAGCGGAAGCCAGCCCGGCCAGGGAGCGGCTGACGGCAGTTGCGAGCACCATCGACGGGTTCGTGTTGTCCAGGATCGACCTGGCCCAGCGGCGCGAGGGCGACGTGCTCGGTACCGCTCAGGCTGGCCGGAAGTCGAGTCTCAAGCTGCTGCGGCTGCTGGAAGACGAAGACCTGATCGGCCAGGCCAGGGAGGAGGCCGTCGCGCTGGTCGCGGCCGATCCGGCTCTTGCTTCCCAGCCGGAGGTGGCCGCGGCCGTCCAGGCCCTGGCTGACCATGAGCGCGCCTCGTTCCTCGAAAAGAGCTGAAGGAGCGCGGGACAGGTGCCGGGCAGGCGGCCAGCGCCGTGACCAGGATCATCGCCGGTGCTGCGGGCGGCAGGCGGCTCACCACGGCTGCGGGCCGGACGACCCGGCCGACCAGCGACCGGGCCAGGGAGGGTCTGTTCGCCACCGTGCTGGCCATGCGAGGCGCGCTGGCCGGCGCGGCGGCGCTTGACCTGTACGCCGGGTCGGGGGCGGTCGGGCTTGAGGCGCTGTCACGCGGCGCGACCGACGTCATCCTGGTCGAGTCCGACCCGAGGGCCGTCGCGGTGATCAGGGCAAACATCGCGCGCATCGGGCTGGCGGGCGCCCGCCTGCTCCCGGGCAAGGTCGAGCGGGTTCTCGCCCAGGGCCCCGACATCGGCACCAGGCCGCGCGACTTCGCATTCGCCGACCCGCCCTATGCGCTCCCCGACGCGGAGCTTGACCAGGTCCTGACGGCTCTGGCCAGCAAAGGATGGCTGGCGCCGGGTGCGGTGGTCGCGGTGGAGCGCGCGACCCGGTCGGGGCCGCCGACATGGCCGGAAGGGCTTGAACCTGACCGGTCGCGTACCTATGGCGAAGCGACGCTCTGGTACGGTCTCGCCGCAGGCGCGTTACCGGTGGCGACGGCCCCCTGATGTGATGCGCACCGCGACGGGAGCGTGATTCGGCGTGCGGCGTGTTGTCTGCCCAGGCTCATTCGACCCGGTTACAAACGGGCATCTCGACGTCATCTCCAGGGCAGCGCAGCTGTACGACGAGGTCGTCGTGGCCGTGTTCCGGAACCCCAACAAGACTGCCTTGTTCAGCACGGAGGAACGGCTTGAGCTGCTCCGCGAGGCGACCAGGACCCTGGAGAATGTTCGGGTCGAACATGTCGAGGGACTGCTCGTTGACTTCTGCAAGGCGAATGACATCTCGGCGGTGGTGAAGGGCCTGCGGGCCGTCTCCGACTTCGACTACGAGATGCAGATGGCGCAGATGAACTACAGCCAGGCGGGCGTGGAGACGCTCTTCATGACCACGAACCCGCTGTACGCGTTCCTGTCCTCCAGCCTGGTGAGGGAGTTCGCCAAGTTCGGCGGGGACGTAAGCGGGCTGGTGCCGCCGATCGTCCTCGAGCGGCTGAAGGAGCGCATGCACGAGGAATGAGGGCCCGGCTCCAGCCTGGGTCCACCGGGAGCCCGGGTGCCCGCCCTCCGTAGCCGGGTTCATCCCGCGGCCGGCCAAGTTGGGGCTGCCGCAGGCCAGCCGGTAAGCTAAACCGTTGACTACCCCGCCACTGATACTACTCGTTATGCCACAATCGCGAACCAAGCACCCAAAGCGGCTGGATCCGCGGAACCCGCTGGTGTTTGACATCAGGGATCTTGGACCGGGAACAGCGCGTACCCTGAAGCGTACCTGCGTGACGCCTGACCATCTGGGCGTCGAGATGGCCAGGGTCCCGGCCGGTGCCGACCTGGAGCTGGAAGTGCAGCTCCAGGGAGTCGCCGAGGGAGTGCTCGTGACCGCCAGCGTCACGGCACCGCTCGTCGGCGAGTGTGCGCGGTGCCTAGATCCGTTCACCTCGGCTATGCAGGTGCGGTTCCAGGAGCTGTTCAGCCCGGAGTCGGCAGAGCCAGGCAACGTCGACGAGCAGGATGACGTGGAGAACTACCCGCTGGATGGCAGCGGGCAGCTCGACCTGGAGCCAGCTCTGCGGGATGCGGTGGTGCTGGAACTGCCGCTCTCGCCATTGTGCGAGGACGACTGCAAGGGCCTTTGCCCGGAGTGCGGGGTCCGGCTGGCGGATGCCGAGCCTGGCCACGAGCACGAGCAGCGCGGCGCCATGTGGGCGGCGCTGCAGGATTACCGGGCGGCCGGGCCGGAAGGCAGCGGCGCCGGGGAGGAAGCTGTACCGGACGGGAAAGCCGGACCGGAGACGACGACGGACCGGACGGACCCCGCACCGGGACAGGCGAAGGAGCGCTGAGGTGGCAGTACCCAAGCGAAAGATGTCGCGCAGCAACACGAGGTCGCGCCGCGCGCAGTGGAAGACGATGGCACCTCAGCTGGTGACGTGCCCGAATTGCCGTGACCCCAAGCTTCCGCACACTGCCTGCCCGACCTGCGGTACTTACAACAGGCGCCAGGTCACGACTCCTTCCTGACATGCCCTTAGGGGGTCCGCACCGCGGTGCCGCCGCCGCGGGAGGGAGCTGCCTAGTGACTGACTCAGCTGCTGAGAGGCAGGGAGCGAACGGGACCGACAGCCTGCTCACATCACTGCAGGTGCCGGTCGGCTCCGACCTGCTCGGCCGGGCGCTGATGCACCGCTCCTTTGCCTACGAGAACGGCGGGCTGCCGACAAACGAGCGCCTGGAGTTCCTCGGTGACTCGGTCCTCGGACTGATCGTGACCGACACCCTGTTCCGGCAGTATCCCGACTTGCCCGAGGGCCAGCTCGCCAAGCTGCGCGCAGCCGTCGTGAACATGCGCGCGCTCGCCGGCGTCGCGCGCGGCCTGGAACTCGGCTCTTATGTGCGGCTGGGCAAGGGCGAGGAGGGCACCGGCGGCCGTGACAAGTCGTCGATCCTGGCCGACACCCTGGAGGCGGTGATCGGAGCGGTCTATCTCGACCAGGGGCTGGCCGCAGCGGATGCCCTCGTCCACAGGCTGTTCGACCCGGTGATCGCCCGCTCCGCGCGGCTGGGCGCGGGCCTGGACTGGAAGACCTCGCTGCAGGAGCTCACGGCGTCGGAGATACTCGGCGCCCCCGAGTACCACGTCGAGGAGAGCGGCCCCGATCACCAGAAGTCGTTCCGGGCTTTCGTGCGGATTGGTACGAAGACCTATGGCGAGGGCGAGGGCCGGTCCAAGAAGGAAGCCGAGCAGCAGGCGGCCGAGGCAGCCTGGAACGCGATCAGCGAGGGGCTTGCGGCACGCGACGCCTCTCAGGCGCAGGACTAGCACCGGACCGGCACGTGCCCGAACTGCCCGAGGTCGAGACTGTCCGCAGCGGGCTGGAGAAGCACGTCGTGGGCCGGCGTATCGCTGCGGTTGAGGTGCTGCACCCGCGAGCGGTGCGCCGGCACCTGGCCGGGCCGGCCGACTTCGCCGCCAGGATGCGCGGCAGGCGGATTGACGCGGCTCGCCGCCGGGGAAAGTACTTGTGGCTGCCGGTCGGCGAGGATGCGCTGCTTGCGCATCTGGGCATGAGCGGCCAGCTGCTCCTGACGCCGCGCGACGAGCTGCTCTCACCGCACGTGCGGGTCAGGCTTACATTCGACGACGGCGGCCCGGACCTGCGTTTCACCGATCAGCGCACCTTCGGCCATCTGCTGGTGGCCGCTGACGGCGCGCAGTTGCCGCCGATCATCGCCCACATCGCGCCCGATCCGCTGGAGACAGCCTTCGACGCCGCCTGGTTCGCGACTAGGCTGCGGTCGCGACGCACCGGGATTAAGCGCGCGCTGCTTGACCAGTCGCTGATCAGCGGGGTAGGCAACATCTACGCCGATGAGGCCCTGTGGCGGACCAAGCTGCACTTCGCCAGGGCCGCCGACCGGCTCCGTCCGGGTGAGGTATCCCGGCTCATCGCTGCGGTCCGTGAGGTGTTCGGGGAGGCGCTCGCGGCCGGGGGAACGTCGTTCGACAGCCTGTACGTGAATGTCAACGGCGAGAGCGGCTACTTCGACCGGGCCCTGAACGTCTATGGGCGGGCCGGCGAGCCATGCCCGAGGTGCGGGGCGCCGATCCGCCGTGACCCCTTCATGAATCGCTCGTCCTACACCTGTCCGGCCTGTCAGCCCCGGCCCAGGAACGGCCGCTGGTGACCGGGCCAGGCGGGGATGGCCCGGAGCAGGAGTCCGGCGCCTTCGGCGCCCAGGCGCTCGCTGCCAGGGCCGGAGGCAGCACCGGAGCGGCCGCGCCCGACCGCGGCCCTGGCGACGTTCGGCTGACCGCGTGGGTCGAGGGCCGGGTGCAGGGCGTCGGCTTCCGCTGGTGGGTGCGGAGCCGCGCGTTGGCGCTCGGGCTAGTCGGCCAGGCCGAGAACCTGGCCGACGGGCGCGTCAAGGTGATCGCCGAGGGCCCGATGGGGCTCTGCGAGGAACTCCTCGGGCTGTTGCAGGCTGGCGGTACGCCCGGCCGGGTCCGGCGAGTCACCTCGCGGTGGGCCCCGTCCTCGGGCGGATTCTCGGGCTTTGCCGAGCGCTGAGCTGAGAACCGGCCGGCCGCCTGGCCAGGCAGCCGGATGCGTCGTGGGCGCGGGCCTTACCCCGCGGCGCGCCACACGGAGGGTAACTGAGTGGCAACGCTGGGAAGAATTATGGTTGCCTGGCCGACCCGGCCGGGCCGGTGACCCGGTGCCGGACCCGGAACCCGAAGTCCGCTTTTTCGGAGGTAAGGTCCTGTTGTCCCGGTGCCGGTCCAGCCACATTCTCAGGCCTGTGACCTGCACGATCGTCAAACTTGACCGAATACCCTTGACGGTGGGACCATGGGGGTGTTACCAGTGCGCAGGCCTATCCGGCACCTGCGCGCACGCCCACTCTGGTCACTCAGTGTGGAGGACCCTACACAATGGCAAAGGCTCTACTCGGCCACGTCGGCGGGCCGGATCCCCGCATGGTCTCAGAGATGCGCCGCCTGCAGCAACGAGTACGCGACCTGGAGGCAGAGCTTGCCCGCCTTCAGGACGAGAATGATGTGCTTGTCGCATCAGTCGGTCATGACCTGCTGATCCCGGTCCGCGAGCCAGCGCTCACCTGACGAGCGCACGCGGCCAAACTAACGGCGAGGGACGCTACTGGCGTCCCTCTTCGCTGTCCACGGTTAGTCCTCCGGTTCCGCGTCGGCGCTTAGTCGTCAGCCCGGCGGTCGGGACATGTTCACTGCGATGAACGAGAGTGCGGCCGGCATGTTGCGGCCCCAGAACGCGTCATCGTGACATCCGGACAAGATCCCCGGCCCGATCTGGCGACCCGTGAGAGCCGAGAGCCTGGCCAGCAGCAGCGAAGTTTCCGGCTGAAACGGGTCGTCCGCCCCGCACGCAATCCAGGCCGGCACGCGCCGCAACGCGCCGAGGCCGGCGAATACGTTGTTGCGGGCGAAGTCGGCAGGGCTGTCGAAGGACGACCGGCTGGCCGCCTCGGCGTCTGCGTACGACGCGAAGATCGCCGGCGACAGCGCGGCGACCGCGGTGACGCCGGGGAGCGGCCCGGGTGGTGCCGGGGGCGTGGACGGCCCGCTTCCCAAACCCGCAAACGAGCGCAGCACCGGCCGGGCGGCGAGCTGCTCGGCCATCAGCAGTGCCCCGTAACCGCCCATCGACAGCCCGGTGATGCCGATGCGGCGGGTAGCCAGGCCGGCCGCGGACGCGCGCGGCAGCACCTCGTAGAGGATCATGCCGATCGGATCATCGCCGTCGGCGCGGGTGTGCCAGTAGGTGGTGCCGCCGTCAACGCAGATGACCGCGAACCCGGCCACCCGCGCGCTGGTCATCGCCGGCGCGACCAGTCCCGCCATCTCGGCGGCGCTGCCGCCGGCACCGTGCAGTGCGATCACGACGCCAAGGCCACGCAGTGACGCCGCGTCCGGCGGGACCAGGGTTACCATCTCCACCTCGCGCCGCCGGTAAGCCGAGTAGAACCGCGCGGTGTGGCGGCCAGGGGGCGGCCCGGCTGGAGCGGTCGGTGCCGAGCCGCAGGCGCCCTCGATCCTGGCCAGGAAGTACTTGCCGGGCAGCGTGCCGTCCTCGACGAGCTCGTAGGCGCCGGCGCACGCCCCCGCGCAGCCAAGCAGCAGGACGCCCGCACCGCTGAGCAGCATGGCGCGACGGGATAATGACACGGGCGACCTCCGGCGTGGTGGCGGTGCGCGTCTGGATGCTATATCCGACCGTGGTCTGGTTTAGCCGTCATTTCCGGTGGTACCTGCAAGCCTGAGAAATGGATGTGTGACTACGGCCCGATCTCCGCACGCAGATCCGGTACGCGCGCGAATGCGCGGGGTTACCTGGCCGTCGCGGTAGGGTGCGGAGGACGGGCGGCCTCGTGCCATGGCCCCGGACTAGCGGCCCCGGTGCCGCAAACCCGGTGCTGGCAAACACGGGGCGCGGCCTGGCCTACCAGCTGGGTGGGGAGGAATTCGGCGGG
>JASIBJ010000447.1 GCA_030045215.1 Streptosporangiaceae bacterium
TCGCCCTTCCGAGCCTCTTGAGGGCCGGTACGAGCGGATGCACCGGCACCGGTAACGTTCCTTCATCGGGAGCAGCGCGCTTGCGTACCTGCAGGGGTCCGGACACCAGCACATGTACGATGCTCGTGGTTCTGGCCTGAAGGAGCAGGATGGCACGAGGCGGGCCTGTCGTAGTTGTGCCTAAGGCACCTGGCGACCTGGCGACCATTCAGACGTTCGTCAACACCAGGCACATCCACCTCGGCACCGACACGTTGACTGGTCCGGGTGAACTGGCGAGTTGGCTAACCGACGCCGACCTCTTGAAGCCGGACCGCACGGCCTCGGTCAATCTGGCCGCCTTGCGGCAAGCGCTAAGCCTGCGGGAGGCGCTGCGAGGTGTGCTGCTCTCGCATGCCGGACACGTACCGCCGGAGGCCGCCGCTGCCGAACTTGGGCGGATTGCGCAGCGGCTGCACACCCGGCTGGAGGTGACCGCCGACGGCAAGGTCCGGGTGGTGGCGACCGGCGAGGGTGTCAGCGATGCCCTAGCACGCCTGCTGCTGATCGCCGCGGAGGCAAGCACAACGGGCACATGGATGAGGCTCAAAGCGTGCATTTCCGATGACTGCCGCTGGGCTTTCTATGACCGCTCCCCCGCCATGAGCGGCTGCTGGTGCACCATGCGTCTCTGCGGCTCGCGGTCCAAATCGCGCGCCTACCGGCAGCGGGCGGCTACCTTGCGAGAGCAAGTTTGACCTGTAGCCGGCGCGTTGCTGCATGTAGGTGCTGCGCAGAGAGTGCGCGGCGGGCCGGCGCGTAACCGTTTGCGTTTAGCGCTCGGCTCAGTGTCATGGACAGCGGGACGCGCGACATCCTGAGGGCAACGGGTTCGCGTTGCGGACGGGACTGGGTGAGTGGCTATGGCATCAGTCATCAGGGAAGTCGCCATCAATGCGAAGGCTGAGGACTGCTGGGACGCACTACGTGACTTCGGTGCCGTGCACGAGCGTGTTGCTCCCGGCTTCGTCACCGGTCTGCGCATGCTGAGCCCCGCGCTTCGGCAGGTGACGTTCTTCAACGGCGCCGTCGCCACCGAGCAGCTCGTGGGCGTCGACGACCAGGCGATGCGCCTTTCCTACACGGCTACCGTCAGCGCGCTTGGCACCACGCACCACAATGCCTCGGCTCAGGTCATCGCCGACGGCAGCAGTCGGTGCAGGTTTGTGTGGACGACCGACGTGCTCCCCGACGATCTTGCTGAACCGATCGGCGCCCTGATGGATAGGGCCATCGAGGTGATCCGGGATACGCTCGAGCGGGGCGGCACCACAACAGCGCCGCGCTGCGCTTGATCTACTGGCCCCATCGGCGCAGGCTCGGGCTTAGCCCGGCCGCACGTGGCATGGCTCCCGCCGTTGTCGTAATCGTCAGGCTGGGAGCGAGTCGTACCACTGGGCGAGCGCGCGTCCTATCCCGTGCGGTGAGTCTTCCTGGAGGAAGTGCAGGCCAGGAACGGTCGCCTCGGCCTGATTAGGCCAGCTGCGGCAGAAAGCGCGCTCGTCAGCCGAGAGGGTGCCGGGGTCAGCGTTGACGAACAGCTTGGGCAGCGGGCTGGTGGCGAGCCACTGGCCGTAGGAGGCGACAGTCTGGCAGACGTCGGCTGGCTCGCCATCAATAGGCAGCTGGCGGGGCCAGCTGAGCATGGGCCGTCGCCCCTCGCCGGATTCGCGGAACGGGCTCCGGTAGGCATCCATCTCTGCGTTGGTGAGCGTGCGGAGGACCCGCTGCGGCAGCAGGGACTCGACGAACAGGTTGTCCGCCAGGACCATTTGCTCTCCTTGCGGGGAGCGGAGTCGCTGGAAGAACGTCCGGGTCTGCGGCGACCACTGGTCCCAGCTGACCGGTTGCACAATCGCCTCCATGTAGGCGATACCTCGTATCGCGCCTCGGTGCCGGTTCGCCCAGTCAAAACCGAGCGCGGAGCCCCAGTCGTGCACGACGAAGGTCACCCGGTCTTGCACGCCCAGGGCGTCGAGCAGGGCGTCGAGATAACGTCGGTGCTCGGCGAATGTGTAGGAAGCGGGGCCGCTTGCGGGCAGCTTGCGCGAGTCGCCCATCCCGATCAGGTCGGGAGCGATGCACCGGCCCGCCGGATGCAGGTAGGGGAGGACGTTTCGCCACAGGTAGGACGAGGTCGGGTTGCCGTGCAGGAAGACGATCGGGTTTCCCTCGCCGGCCTCGACGTAGGCCATGGTCTGGCCGGACACGTCCAGGTACCGCTTCTGATACGGCATGACCGGACTGATCACGTGAGCCCTCCTCTTCATTAGGGCCGGCAGCCTCATTCAGGCCCATCGGCGTGAGCACGCCGACAGCCACGGGCGTTCGCGGATGCGGACCGCTGCGTCTCAGCCACGGCTGGTCAAGCTATCCCAAGGCGGCAGCCGAGGCCCAGTTCAAGATGGCCGAGCAGCACAAGGAACCAGCGAGGCGGCCTGCCATTCGGGCCAGGCTGCCAGTGAGGGCTGAGGGCCCGGCTGCGCGGGGATCGCGGCTTGTTCGACCGGGTAGAGGCGGCAGCTGACCGGTGCCGACGGCTCGGCGATGTACCAGCAGGAGCAAGCTGATCGGCGAGAGGCCTTATCGCCACCCGAGCGCGGGCGCCACGTGGGTCAGGATGCTGTCGATGACATGCGCGTTGTACTCGACACCAAGCTGGTTGGGCACGGTGAGCAGCAGCGTGTCCGCGGCCGCGATCGCCTCGTCTTCCCTGAGCTGCTTGATCAGTACATCCGGCTCCGCGGCGTACGTTCGGCCGAAGATCGCCTGGGTCTCCGCGTCGATGAACCCGACCTCGTCGCTTTCCTGGTTACGACGGCCGAAGTACGCGCGATCCCGGTCGTCCACCAGGGCGAAGACGCTTCGGCTCACTGACACCCGCGGCTCGCGCTCGTGACCAGCCTTCTGCCAAGCGTCACGGAATACCTGGATCTGCTCAGCCTGCTGCAGGTGGAATGGTTTGTCCGACTCGTTGCTGATCAGAGTAGAACTCTGCATGTTCATGCCCAGTTCGGCCGCCCAGGCGGCTGTTCGCTGTGATGCGGCACCCCACCAGATCCGGTCGCGCAACCCTTCTGAGTGCGGCTCGACGCGCAATAGCCCCGGCGGGTTCGGGAACATAGGCCGGGGATTAGGCCGCGCGAAGCCCTTTCCCCGCAGTACCTCGAGCAGGACCTCAGCCTTCCCTCGGGCCATGTCGGCGTCTGTCTCGCCTTCCTGCGGCTGATATCCGAAGTACTGCCAGCCGTCGATGACCTGCTCCGGTGAGCCGCGGCTGATCCCGAGCTGGAGGCGGCCGCCAGAAATCAGGTCGGCCGCACCCGCGTCCTCGGCCATATAGAGCGGGTTCTCGTAGCGCATGTCGATGACCGCGGTACCGATTTCGATACGGTTCGTGCGCGCGCCAACGGCCGCCAGCAGCGGGAAGGGCGATCCCAGCTGGTTCGCGAAGTGGTGCACGCGGAAGTACGCGCCGTCGGCGCCCAGCTCTTCGGCGGCTACCGCCAGCTCGATCGACTGCAGCAGCGCGTCCGACGCCGACCTGGTCGAAGACCCGGGCGACGACGACCAGTGCCCGAACGAGAGGAAACCAATCTTCTTCACCCGCGCATGAACGCGATCGACCCAGGCTGCATTCCTCGCCGACGTCAGCCCACGGCAGGCAGCCATGAGGCTGCCGATAAGTCTGATAAGTTCAATTAGGCCGCATTAAAGGGGGACCCGCCCGCGTACCTGTTCAGCGTGCAGCGAGAGCGCGACTGCGCCGTTACTCGCGGGTCAGCGCGATCTTGCCGGGCGGATGCGGACTCATCAGCATCGCGAACGCGGCGGGGGCCTCGTCAAAAGGAAATGTGCCCGCCATCGGGACGACGAGGTCGCCGCTCGCCGCCATCGCCACGATCCGGGGGGAAGCCTGGGCGCGGAACGGGGCACTGGCCGGGTTCGACGCGCCCACGAAGACGTAGCCGTCGGCCTTGGCCCGTGCCGCGTCCACGATCGTCACGACCCGCGACCTGTCCTTGACCAGCGCGAGCGAAACGTCGCCAGCCTCAGCGCTGCCCACCGTGTCCAGCGCCGCCGCGACCCCCTCGGGCGCCGCGGCCACCACCCGGTCGAGCAGGCCCGGGCCGTACTCGACGGGTATCCCGTCGAAACGCTCCACGAACGCGAAGTTCGCCGGGCTGGCAGTCCCGATCACGCGGACGCCGAGCACCGTGGCCTGCTGGAGGACGCTGACGCCCACCGCACCGGCGGCGCCGTGCAGCAGTATGGTCGCGCCTGAGGACGCGCCGGCAGTGTGCAGCAGGTCGGCCGCGGTTGTGCCGACTACCAGCAGGTTGGCCGCCTCGGGGAAAGTCAGCCGGGCGGGTTTGCGGTACACGCCGGATGCCGGCACCGTGACCGCCGTCGCGTAGCCGCCGCTGGCCCGCGTGACAACCTCGTCCCCAACCGGCAAGCCCGTACCGCCGCCAGCCGCCGACACGACCCCGGATATCTCGAACCCGATGGTGAGCGGCAGCAGCGACCGGTTCTGACCTGGCGCGATGTGCTTGGCATCGGCCGGGTTCATGCCGCAGGCACGCACGTCGATCCGCACTTGCCCGTGCTCCGGGTCGGGCACGTCTGCTTCGACGCGGCGCAACACCTCCGGCCCGCCGAAATCGACAGCTATCCACCGATAATCCATCACAACCTCCGCGGGCAGGAACTCGGCGCGGTCATCAGGCGGACTGAGCCCGGCCACGGCAGCAGTGCGATCGCCAGGCCCACGCGGCCCTAGCGGAAGCCGGGGTCCAGCGCGCGGCGCGACATCGTCGGCGTCGCCGCTCGCGCCTTCGAGTGGAAGCTAGCACAATCTATTTTCCATAGAACTTGTTTCCTTGGAACCTAAATCAGCCGTTCACCAGCACGAGCTTCCCGCGCACGTGACCGTCCTCGTCTACGCGGTGTGCCTGCGCGACCTCCGCGAGCGGGAAGGCCTGCGCGACCGGGAGCGAGAAACGTCCGGCCTCGATCAGCTCACCGATCTCGGCGAGCGCGTGGAGTGCGCGGCCGTTGTCCCCTCTGCTGAACGTTACCCCGTGCTCCTGCGCGCCCCGGCGAGGCCCTCATCGCAGGAGAAGGGCTCGGCACCAAGCCGGGTCCCGGATGCGGATCGGGAAGATCCACGATCTCGAGGACCTCCGGGCCCCCGAACCGGCTGAAACGAACTGCCCTCATCGATCGCTCCGCTCTCGACCGCTCGTCGGCTGGCGCGCGGCGTGGTTTCAGGACCGCACCACCCCAGCCCTGTGGCTGGTGGCGCACTGCGTCGCCTGCCGCCGCGACCCAGTGCGCCACCAGCCCCGGTCCAGGACTCGCTGCCGAGCTTCGCCGCGCTCGATCCGCTTGAGCCTGTACGGCTGACGTTGAGGGACGTCGCGGACGTGCCCCGGACACCCCTCGTTCCCTCAAGGTTCCGTCAGGCAGAGCGCCTGCCCGCGTGAAGCCGTCACCGATACATGCCAAGGGCTGGTGACGTTACCGGAGGTGCGCCTCTAGTAGC
>JASIBJ010000448.1 GCA_030045215.1 Streptosporangiaceae bacterium
TGTCTTCGTTAGAACGGCGGCTCGTCGGAGAAGCCATTGTCGCTCCCGCTGTCGGCCGCCCACGGGTCGTCGCTGGAGTGCCCGCTGGCGCCCCCACCATATCCGCCCTGGCTACCTTGGCCGCCGAAGCCGCCGCTGGCCCCGGACCTGGTCGACTTGGTGACCTTCGCGGAAGCGTTCCGCAGCGAGGGGCCGACCTCATCGACCTCGACCTCGTACACGGTGCGCTTCTCGCCCTCCCTGGTCTCGTACGACCGCTGCCTAAGCCGACCGGAGACGATCACCCTGGTGCCCCGCTGCAGGCTCTCGGCCACGTTCTCCGCGGCCTGGCGCCAGACATTGCAGGACAGGAACAGGCTGTCGCCGTCTTCCCACTGTCCGGTCTGGTTGTTGTACCTGCGCGGGGTGGAAGCCACGCGGAAGGTAGCGACCGCCTGGCCGGTCGGGGTGTAGCGGAGCTCCGGATCGCCGACAAGGTTGCCGATGATCGTGATGTTGGTGTCGCCTGCTGCCATCGGGGATTCTCCCGCTCGCTCGGGTCGGTTCAGGTCGAGCTCGGGCGGCCGTAACCGCGGTTAGTGCAGGTCGGGCCGCAGGATCTTCGTCCGCAAGACCGCCTCGTTCAGGTTGAGCTGACGGTCAAGCTCCTTGACGGTGTCCGGTTCCGCCATCAGGTCGACGACGGTATAGATGCCTTCGGACTTCTTCTGGATCTCGTAGGCCAGCCTGCGCCGGCCCCAGATGTCAACCTTGTCCACGGTGCCCCCGGCCGAGGTGACGACCCTGAGGAACTGGTCAAGGGATGGCTGGATCGCGCGCTCTTCGAGCGAGGGATCGAGAATGATCATCATCTCGTAACGGCGCATGGGATTAACCTGCCTCCTCTGGACTCTGGCGGCCACGGTCTTTCCGTAGCAGGAGGAGCCGCGGCTGGCCGGAAACCCGGCGCTGCTTACGCGGCCGAGCCAGCTTACCAGCCTGGCCCGACAGTTTTGGCAGGCCGGGACCAGATGATCAAGGTTCCTTCAGCCCGGCCCGGTATCGCCGCAGTCGCGGTCCACGGCGGGATACGACAAGAAGTGGTTCCCTTCCGGAGCCGAGGGGAACACACTGGTAACAGCAGAACCGGCCAGTGGTATTCATCCGTCGATGGGGGTACCAGCCATGCCCGAGGCCGAGGCCGCCACGCCTGAGGTCGGCACACCCGAGACTGCCACCGCGCAGACGCAGGCCCGCGCGCTTCAACTCACTCTGAACAGCGACGGTCAGCGGCACCCGCTGCTGAACACCGTCGCCGTCTTGACGCTCGCTTGCGGCGTCACCGCCTTTATCCTCGGCCTCTACCACAGCCAGCACCTCCTCCCCTCGATCCTGGGCATAGTCGCCTTCGGGGTCGGCTTGGTCGCGCAGATGATGTCCGCTACCAGGGAGCAGCGCATCCTGATCGTGGCCGGGATTGTGGCCGGCTTTGTGGGCATGGGGCTGGGCATCGCGCACGGCGGGTTCTGACCGCGGCCGCGCTGCTGGTGTCCGCCTGCTCCCGCAGTCGGCGGCTGGGGCTACGGTGGGCAGATGACCAGGATCGGCGCTCATCTGCATGACGGGGACCCGCTGGCGCAGGCCCAGGAGATCGGCGCCGACGCGGTCCAGTTCTTCCTCGGCGATCCTCAAGACTGGAAGGCCCCGGTCTTTCCCCGCGATCCCGGGCAGATGCGCGCCGGCTTCGAGGCCGCCGACGTAGACGCGTACGTGCACGCGCCCTACTTGGTCAATGTGGCCTCGCCGAATAACCGCATCCGGATTCCCAGCCGCAAGATTCTGGACGAGCAACTGAAGGCCGCCGCCTCGATCGGGGCCAAGGGCCTGATCGTGCACGGGGGCTACGTCACCGCGGGCACGGATCCGGAAGAAGGCTACGACAGCTGGCGTAAGGCCATTGAGCGGATCAACCGCCCGCTGCCGATGCTGATCGAAAACACGGCCGGCGGCGACCTGGCCATGGCCCGCGGTCTTGATGGCATTGCCAGGCTCTGGGACGCGATCGCCGATGCATCTGGCGACACCAGTGACGTCGGATTCTGCCTCGACACCTGCCACGCGTTCTCCTCGGGCGAGGACCTGGCGACCATCGTCGACCGAATCAAGGCGATCACCGGCCGGATCGACCTCGTTCACTGCAATAACTCGCGCGACGAGTTCGGTTCCGGCCGCGACCGGCACGCGCCGCTCGAGTCCGGTCAGATCGAGCCGAAGCTCCTGCTCGACGTCGTCCGGGCGGCCGACGCAACCATCATCTGCGAGACCCCGGATCCAGGCGTCGATGTCCGCTGGCTGCGCCAGCAGCTAGCCGACTGACAGGCAGCCGTCTTCCCGGCCACGTCAGGTCAGCAGCACCCGCGCGGCCGAGCCGGCAGTCGCCGATTTCTCTTCAACCGCCACGGTCAGAACTGCAGGCGCGGCGCGCAAACCGGAAACGTCCGCCGTGGTGCCCGGCGTAAAGCCACTCGGGGACGGCGTCGGCGTCGGGGACGGCGTCGGCGTCGGGTTCGTGGTGGGCGTCGGGTTCGGGGTCGGGGTGCTGCACTGCCCAAAGCCCGTGAACGGCCCGCAACTTTGGGTCGGGTTCGGGTTGCCGCAGCCGAAGCCGAAGCCGTGCTGCGGGCAGGTGCAGTTCTGGAACTGCCCTCGCTTGCAGAGCGGCCTGGTCGGCGGGACCTTGACCTGGATCCAGGCCACGAAGGGCAGTCCGTTAAAGGTGGGGAATACCTCGTCCACCGGCAGCCAGGACTGGTTCCCGAACTCCGCCGTCATGAAGTTGTTCCAGATCGATGCCGGCCAGGCACCCCCATCCTCGCCCGCCGTCCCGTTGGCGGCAGGGAGCGAGTTCAGGATCTGGGTGGTGCCGTTTGCGAGCGCCGTGTACAGCGCGACCGAGAGGGAGTACTGGCCCGGCGTCGCCCCGACGAACCAGGCCTCGGATGAGTTCTCGTCGACGCCCAGCGTTCCCGTCTTGCCGATGATGCCGCCGCGCCGGAAGGACACCGTGTTCTCGGCGGTTCCACCCGAATAGTTATTGTCGAACGACAGCGCCCAGTCAATGTCGGCCGCGGCCTCAATGCTTAGCACCCGTCTCGTCACTACATCGGACGGCAGCGTGTTCCCGTTCTGCTGCACGAACGCGATAACGTGCGGCGAGTGGTAGAGCCCGTCGTCGGCGAACGTCGCGAACGTGCTGGCCTGCTCGACCGCGGTGAGCGGACTTCCGCCGAAGGTGATCGACGGCGACCCGGTCTCGGCATACCAGTCCAGGCCGTGCGCGCTGGTTAGGTCGCTGCAGGCCCTCATCTGCGCGACGGTCCCGCCGATCGGGCAGTTGGCGTTGAAGGGGTTCTCACCGACTCCGAGACTGCCGGCCATGTTGGCAATATTCATGGTGCCGTCTCGGTGGGCCAGATCCTCGAACGCGGGGTCAGAAGAGACCGCGGCCGCGATGTTAACCGGCTGGGCGGTGTTGTAATCTTCGCCGAGCTCATCGAATACCTTGTACCACTGACCATTGTAGAAAAATTGCGACTGATCCATGCTCGGCGTGAAGTACTGACTCTCGCCAGGCGGCGCATGGAGCAGCGAGAGCATCGTCTGGCTGGCCGTGGTCCCGTACGGGATGGCGATCGGCGAGAACCCGTTCAGCTTGCTGGTGAAGACGTTCATGCCCTCATTGACGGCAGTGGCCAGCACGTACGGCTTGAACGAGGACCCGACCTCCTCTGGTGACTCGGCCCGGTTCCACTCGCACTCAACATTGACCTTGCCGCAATCCTTCACGCCGTAACCGGGGCCGCCGTCTATCGCGATAATGGCCCCGGTCTTGGCGTCTTCAAGGACCGAGCCGATCCAGTCGTATTGCGGCATGGGCGAGCCCTGGAGTGCCGCGACCTCGTCCCGCTCCGCATTAACGGAGCCCACCAGCGCATTCACCTTGGACATGCTGAAGGTCGTGTGGATCTGGTAGCCGCCTCGTTCTAGCTGCTGCGCGGTGAGGCCGTACCCGCCGTAGGCCCTGGGTGCCTCCAGCTCTTGCTGGACCATCTGCCAGAGGTAGCCCTCCTGACCGGTCAGGCCGTCCATCGCCGCCGGTGGCGTGATCTTGGGGAACGTGCCTTCATAGGTGCTGGCCTGCTGCGCCGTGATGTTGCCGTCGCGGGCCATGTTCGTAAGCACGTAGTCGTACCGTGCCACCAGCGCCGAGTAGGCCGCCCCGGCCTTCGGGTCGGGATCGAAGTAGCCGGGCGCGTTCGGCATTGACGCGAGCATTGCCGCCTGAGGGACCGTGAGCGTCGCCCCGGGCTTGGTCAGGTTGATGTCGAAGTAGGCCTGTGCGGCCGCGCCCAGGCCGTACTCGGTCGGGCCGAACGGGACGACGTTCAGGTAGTTCGTCATGATCTCGGTCTTGGTCTCCTCGCGACCCAGCTTCATGGCGATGAAGATCTCTTTGATCTCCGTGCTGATCGTCTGGCCGGAGTTCACGCCGCTGTAGTAGTTCTTGGCGTACTGCATGGTGAGCGTCGAGCCGCCCTGCAGTCCGCCGTGGCCGAAGATGTCGTCGTAGGCGGCCCGCATCAGGGCGGTTACGGAGATTCCGCCCTCGTGGTAGAAGTCGCGGTCCTCGGCCGCGGTCATGGCCTCGGCCATCACGGCGGGGATCTGGGAGGCCGTCAGCAGCTGCCTGGTCTGCCCGCCGTTCGAGAACGTGCCAAGAAGCTGGCCGTTAGCCAGGTACACGTTCGACGACTGCCAGCTCGCCTCCTCGCTCGCGGCAGTCGGGACCGGAGTCATCGAGTACAGCAGGAAGAAGACGCCGATGCAGAGCAGGATGAACGCCGCTGCGCCGGCGCCGAGAACGCCAAGGACTTTCTTGATGGTCCAGTGCCGCCACCAGCTGCCGTACAGCAGCCAGCGCCTGAACCGCTGCCCGCGGGTCAGTGGCGGACCATCGTAGTTTCTGCCGCCACGGCCGCCGTCCCAGCCGCCACGGCCGCCGCCCGCTCCGCCGCCACGGCCGACCCTTTCGGTGACCCTGGTGCGCAGGCCCGTCAGTGCGGCCCGGCCGCCGCCGGCGCCCCAGCCGGTTTCGTCGTACCGGTCCCGGACCGCGGTCCGGCCGTTGCCCTGGCCCGCCGCAGTCTC
>JASIBJ010000449.1 GCA_030045215.1 Streptosporangiaceae bacterium
CACCTTGCCGTTGAATGTCCGTCAAGATCTGGTCGGGGATCCCGTGCCGGCCCAGTGCCTCGGTCAGGGCCTGGCACACCGGACGGGCCGTGGCCCGCGCTACCAGCTTCGCGGACACGATGAACCGGGAGTGATCGTCGATGCCGGTGACGACCTTGACCTCGCAGCCGCCCGCCAGGAACACCCGGCCCATCACGTCCACCTGCCACAGCTGCATAGCCCGGCTCCGCTCCCACCGCCGGTAATCCTCCCGCCGCCGGCGCCGCTTACGGCCCTCCACCAGGCCATGACGCAGCAGCGCCCGGTACACCGCCGACCGGCCCGGCAGCGGAACCACGCCCTCTCGCTCCAGCTGCCAGCGGATCCGCGACGGACCCCACCCCGGATGCTCCCGGCGCAGCGTCACGATCCGCGCCTCCGTCACAGCCGCCATCTGATGCGGGCACGACAACGGCCTCGCCGACCGGTCCGCTAACCCGCCCAGCCCCTCATCGGCATACCGGCGCAGCCACTCATGCACCGTCTGCCGCGCCACCCCGTACCGGCGGGCCACCGCGATCACCGGCGCGCCTTCCTCCAGGACCTCCAGCACAGCCCGGTACCGCTGCTCCACCACACCCAGCTCCACCAGCACACCCGGCTCCCTCCGCCGCGATCACCTGACCGCAGCGAAGCGCCGCGAAAGCTCACAAGCCGGAAACCAGCACGGAGTGTCGCCCAACTACCGGAACTACTGTCAGCCAGCTACCGGAACCGCGTCCGCAAACTGTCGCCAGGGAGCCAGAACCAAGATGTCCAGCATCTACCGCGCTCGCACAGATGCAGATCTACAGGCATGTCGACGAGGACGCCCGCAACCAGGCCTTGACCGGGCTCAACGACCTGCTCAGCAGGGACGAATGACGACCCAACTGTGGTCAGAATTAGTGGTCAGGGGCTTATTCCAAGATCGCGGAGAGGGAAAAACGCCTGGTGGAGCTAAGGGGACTCGAACCCCTGACCCCCTGCTTGCAAATCGCCGTTTCTACCTGGTGGTAAGGCGTTCACCTGGCCCGACGACAATCCGCGAGTGACCGTAGCATACCGCTGACGACCACTGTTAATGGCACGCTAATGGCACGGTGATCTTGCCCACCGGCTGGACGAACGGGGCCGCGACTGTGACGACAGATAATCCAGAGGGAGCAGTCGAGGTGGTGCTCCGCCAGGCCGACACGAAGATCGAATGCACAGTCACGTGGCCGGACGGAGAGGCCTCTGCGCGCGACATGGAGGCCGAGTCTCTGCATCGTGCTAAACGCGAGGTCAAAGTCTGGCTGGCTGGCGACGGATTCGTGCCCGTCGATCGCTGGCGCCGTGTCGGTACTGATGGTAGTCAGATCGTCCGGCATTTCCTACGGCGTCCCGCGCTCGACAGGATCCCCACGTCGAGGTAGCGGGTTAGCCGCTCCGCGTGCGCATGCTGCCGCCAACCGAGCGCAAAGTCGCAGGTCAAGAGGCTGTGCCGCGCCGATGTCCATGATCGTGAGCCAAGGCAGGTCTCATTCGTCCGGCTGCTGCGCGCGGTGCTGATGACTGCTGCCGATGACCGGATCATCCCGCGCAACCCGTGCCGCATCCGTGGCGGCGGTGATGAGAAGCCCTCCGAGCGGCCCGTTCTGACTGTCGCGCAGGTCTTCGAGCTGGCCGGGCTCCTGAAGGACGGTCGGTACCGTGCGCTGGTTTTGGTTACGACATTTGGCAGCCTGCGGTGGGGCGAGGTGATCGCGCTGCGCCGCTGCGACATCGATCTGGACAGCGGACTCGTGAGCATCTGTCGTCAGTACGTGGAGCTGTCCAGCCAGCTCGTCGTCGGGCCACCGAAGTCGCGCGCTGGCACCCGCACCGTCAGGATTCCGGCAACGATCGTGGCGGAGCTGCGTGAGCACATCACTGCCTACACCGGCTCTGACCCGGCAGCGCTTGTCTTCACTGGCCCGCTGGGCGGTGTGCTGCGCCGGGGAAACTTCCGCCGTGATTCGGGATGGGCCGGGGCTGCCAGCAAGCTCGGCGTTCCGGGCCTGCACTTTCATGATCTTCGGCACACAGGTAACACCCTGGCCGCGCCCGGCGCCAGCCTTGCCGATCTCAAGGCTCGGATGGGTCACGACAGTGCCCGCGCCGCGATGACCTACCAGCACGCGGCGGCGGCGGCTGACCGCGCTATCGCCGCCGCGCTGGACCGCCAGATCGAGGCGTCGGGACCGGGCTAATGGCACGCTAAAGGCACGAGCGCCCCGGTCGATGATCTTGACGAGGGCGTTTGGCCTGGTGGAGCTAAGGGGACTCGAACCCCTGACCCCCTGCTTGCAAAGCAGGTGCTCTTCCAGCTGAGCTATAGCCCCGAGAATCCGCAGGTCAGACCTGCTTCATATCGCCGTCGTCGTGTGCTGCGTAGGTAAGAGACCACCTGCTTATCCGGGAGAGCCCGGCAGACGCGCGGCCTGGGGCACCACTTGCAGAGCTCCTTCCTTCGTAAGCTAACCCTAGCTGAGCGGCACCTCTCGCCGCGCACCCTCGAGGTGCACGCTCGTCCCGGCGCTCAGTTCGTCAAGTACCTGGCTACAATCAGCTGCCGAACCCCCGTCCCAGACGCCGGCCCTAGGACCCCGACGGCGGGCCTTAGGACCCGGTAGTCGCGGGACCCTGAGTCCCTGAACAACTGGGAGCTAACTCTGACCCCATCAGCGACCAGGTCAGGAGCGGCTCCGGCAGGCTCTCGCCCGTGGCGCCGGGTCGGAGGATAATCAGGCGATGGTCGGTCTGGACTGGCCAGGGAGGGACGGCGATGGACGGGGATGCGGCCGCGTTGGCCGCACAGGCCATGCCGTACCTGACTGCTGCGGCGTCGGCGTATGGCGGCGCGGTGCTGGCTCAGGTGCGCGATGATGCGGCGGAGGCGACCGTAGGGCTGGGCCGTCGACTGGCGCAGCGGATCTTCGGCACCCGTCGCGGCGGTGAACCGCTGCCGGAGCCGCTGGCCGACTTGATCTCCGACTCCGACGACGAGGACGCAGTGGCGGCGATGCGACTCGCGGTCCGCAAGGCGATTGCTGCAGACCCGCAGCTACGGGCCGACATCGCGAGCCTGCTCGCCGAGTCGAGTGTGACCATCACCGCGTCGGGCGACCGATCAGTCGCTGCGCAACACATTTCCGGGACCGTCGTTACCGGCGACAACGCTGACATCGTGCGGTGACGGCAGACCCGTGGACGACGCGGCCAGACCCTACTTGATCGCTACCGGAGACCGCGCGGTCGCCGCGCAGTCAATCATCGACGCGGTCGTCATCACCGGTGACGACAACCGGGTGGTGACATTGCCGCCCGGCGCGATCCCGCCGCCAGACCAGGTCACCATCACGGAGGGTCTGCATAACCTGCCGCGGCCGCCGGCTCGGGTGTTCGCCGGCCGCGCCGATGCGCTGGAGCGGCTGGCCGGGGCGCTGGAGCACGGGCACGCCGCGGTGGTGACCCAGGCGGTATACGGGTTAGGCGGGGTCGGCAAGTCCGAACTCGCCCTCCAGCACGCCCACGCTCATCGTGACGGCTACGCACTGATCTGGTGGGTTGCCGCCGACAGCCCCGCCCGAATCGAGGGCGGGCTTGCGGCACTCGCCGCCCGGCTCTGCCCGCCAGTCGCACTTGCGGGTACCACCGGGGATGCGGCCGGGTGGGCGACCGGTTGGCTGCAGTGCCACGACCGGTGGATGCTCATCCTTGACAACGTCGAGGACCCCGCCCACATCGATCCACTCCTGGCCCAGTTGACCAGCGGGCACATCCTGATCACCACGCGCCGCGACACGGGCTGGCAGGACATCGCCGACCCAGTTCGCCTCGACGTCCTAGACCCGCAGCCAGCGGCAGCGGTCATCACCGCCCGCACCGGCGCCCGCAGCGACAGGGATCAGACCGATGCCGCAGATATCGCTGCCGAGCTCGGCTGGCTGCCGCTGGCGTTGGAACAGGCCGCCGCCTACATCACTCAGGCTCGCATCACGCCGGGGGCCTATCTCGCGAAGCTGCACGAGCACCCAGCAGCGCTGTATGCCGCCACTTTGGGGGACGCGCAGCGGACCATCGCCCGGCTGTGGGACCTGCACGTCACCGCGGTCCGCGACCGGAACCCGGCTGCTGCCCGGCTGCTGGGGGTGATCGCCTGCTACGCGCCGGACGCCATCCCCCGATCGATGCTCGGAGGGGACGCGCCGCGGGAGGACACTGATGAGGCGCTCGGGCTGCTGGCCTCCTACAGCCTGATCACCCTGACCGCTGAGACGGTGAGCATCCACCGGCTGCTGCAAGCCGTCACCCTCACCGGCCCGGACGATGCCGGGAGGGATCCGTCCTCTCTGAGGGGCA
>JASIBJ010000450.1 GCA_030045215.1 Streptosporangiaceae bacterium
CACCGTGGCCCGGCTGGAACTTGACGAGCTGACCAGCAAGGAGACCACCGAGTTCGGCGGCTTCGCCGAGCGGCTCGGCGCGCTGCTTCCCGGCCTGGCGACTCACCACTGCGCTGCGGGCCGGCCGGGCGGCTTCGCCGAGGCGATGGCGCGCGGCACGTACTTCGGGCACGTAACCGAGCACGTAGCGCTCGAGCTGTCCGGGCTGGCCGGCCGCGAGGTCCACCTGGGCCGGACGATGTGGGCGGGAGCCGACGGGCGCTACGACGTCATGATGGAGTGCCCGCCCGACGAACCCGCGGGCTCGCCGACGCCAACAGCGCTGCTGCTCCTCGCCATCCAGACCGTGCAGGACGTGCTCGAGGAGCGGATCCCGTCGATAGACGCAGAGCTTGAGCGCATCGCCGGGATGGCCGAGCGCGACCGGCTGGGCGTCAGTACGGCCGCGATCGCCGAGGCGGCCCGCCGGCGCGGCATTCCGGTGCGGCGGGTTGGCGCCCGCAGCCTGCTGCGGCTCGGCTACGGATGCCACCGGCAGCTGGCCTGGGCGGCGCTGACGAACCACACCTCAGCGGTGGGCGTCGACATCGCCGCGGACAAGCAACTGGCCAAGCAACTGCTCGCTGCGGCCGGCATCCCTGTCCCTGAAGGCGTCGTCGCCTACAGCCAGGCCGAGGCGGGCAAGGCGTTCGAGCGCATCGGCGGCCAGGTCGTGGTCAAGCCGCTCGGCGGCAGTCAAGGCGCCAGCGTCACCGTCGGCGTGGGTAACGCGACCGAGGCCGCGGCGGCCTACTCCAACGCGGCGAACGAGGGCGACGCCGTGCTGGTCGAGGCGTTCCTGCCCGGCAACGATTACCGCGTCCTGGTGATCGACGGCCGGGTGGCCGCCGCGGCAGAACTGCGGCCTGCGTCCGTCACCGGGGACGGCGAGCACACCATCAGCCAGCTGGTGGAGATCGTGAACACCAACCCGCGGCGCGGCGCCGGCCATGCTCGCGAGCTGACCAGGATCCAGGTCGACGCCGACGTCCTGCGCCACCTCGAGTCACAGGGACTGGACGATCACTCGGTGCCGGCACCGGGCCGGCCGGTGACGTTGCGCCGGAACGCGAACCTGTCCACCGGCGGAACCAGCAAGGACGTCACCGAGCAGGTGCACAAGCAGGTCGCCGACATGTGCTGTCGGGCGGCCGCCGTGGCCGGCCTGGATGTCTGCGGCATCGACCTGCGGCTGGCCGACATTTCCGCGCCGCTGCTCGACCCGGCCGGTCACGGCCCGGCGCAGCCCGGCGGCGTCCTCGAGCTCAACGCGTGCCCAGGCCTGCGGATGCACCTGTCGCCCACCGAGGGAACACCGCGTGACGTCGCCGCGGCCGTGGTCGACAGCCTGTTCCCGCCCGGAGCCCAGGGCCGGATCCCGATCATCTCGGTGACCGGCACCAACGGCAAGACGACGACGGTCAGGATGATCGGCCACGTCCTCGGCCAGGCCGGGCTGCGGGTGGGCATGTCGTGCACCGACGGGGTCAGCATCGCCGGCGAAGTTATCTATTCGGCGGATGCCTCGGGCCCGCGGTCAGCCGAGATGGTGCTGGACGACCCGACCGTGGAGGCGGCGGTCCTGGAGACCGCGCGCGGCGGCATCATCAGGCGCGGCCTCGGCTATGACGTGGCCGACGTCGCCGTCGTCACGAACATCAGCGCCGACCATCTCGGCGACGACAACATCGATGACATGGACGAACTGATCCACGTGAAGGCACTCGTGGCCGAGGAGATACGCGACAGCGGCTCGCTCGTGCTGAACGCGGACGACCCGGCGACGGCAGCGCTCGCCGAGCGGTCGGCGGTGCGGCGGCATTCTCCGGCCGTCAGGTTCTTCAGCCTGGTCCCCGGCAGTCCCGTCATCGAGCGGCACAAGCGCGAGGGCGGGCTGTGTTACGAGATCATCGACGGCCAGCTCACCGAGACCGAAGGCGGCGAGCGGCGCGCGCTCCTCGGCGTGGCCGAGCTGCCCGGCGGATTTGGCGGGAAGGCGAGACATGTGCTCGCCAACGCGCTCGCGGCCGTGGCCGCCTGCCGCGGGGCCGGCATGAGCGCCAAGGACATCCGCCGGGCTCTGGTCACGTTCACGCCAGAGGATTCGAACCCCGGCCGCGCCAATATCTACCGCGCGGGCACCAGCCCGGTCATCGTGGACTACGGGCACAACGCCGCCGCGCTGGAATCCACCGGCCAGTTCGTACTCGACGTCTGGGGCGGCACGCCGGTTGCCGTCATCACGCTGCCTGGCGACCGCCGGGACGACCTGCTGGCCCAGACCGCACGCGCCGTCGCCGCCTGTTTCGCCACCGTCGTCATCTACGAGGACAGTGACAAGCGCGGGCGCGAGCCGGGTGAGATGACCGCGCTCATCGGCGCGGCGGTGCGAGAGGCGAGGCCGGACATCCGGTGCGAGGCGGCCGAGAATCCGGCTGACGCGCTGCGGGCCGGGCTGGCCGTGGCCGACGGCGCGCCGGTGCTGTTCCTGTACGAGAAGCTCGGGATTGCACTCGACGCGCTGCAGGCTGTCGGCGCGCAGCGGTGGCCAGAGGCCAGCAGCGCCGCGACCGCCGAGTCGTGGCCCGAGCGCGTCGGGGCACCGGCTCAGGTTCCGGCCCCGGCCCCGGCGCTGGCCTCCGCGGCCACGGCTCGGGACCGGGGCGCCGATGCCTCCGCCGACTACGGCGTCACCTGCGGCTGCGAGCCCACGGCGACCGGGATGAGCAGCGGCGGAGCATCGTCACCGGCCATCCGGTGACGAGCCTTCCTGCCACAGACCGCTCATATCGCGGAACGAAGTCTCGCACGACGGACCGTCGGCCACCCGCACCACTGGTCTGTCGTGGGCCGGAATGCTGACGGTCATGGCCGACCTGGTGCCGTAGGTCGGCGTGTGCACGCACGGCGCGGACAGCTCCGGCGGCCAGACACGTCCCGCCTCATCGGCCCGCGGCTCCGGGACCGCCGGCTGATGGATCCGCAGGACCGCCTCCAGGGCCTCGATCGTGCCCGCCACACCCGCATCGGGCCGGGCCGCCCGCTCGGCCTGCACCAGCCCCTCGACGAACACGGCCTTAGCCGAGCGCGCCCGCAGCGGCGCGTTCTCCAGGATGTGCAGGCCGGGTCCGAGCTGCTCGACCTCGGCCTTGCTGCCGCCGGACACGCCGACCGAGAAGAGCGAGTGCCGGTCGCCGACCAGCATCCAGCACGGGTTGTAGTCGGCCGGATTCACGGTGACCGCGCTGACCGCGCTTGCCGCGTCCCGGTCCGCCGCAAAGGCCAGCGGCAGCTCACCGCGAGATCGCTTGCTCGGGTCCCGCCCCGCCGCGGAAGGCTGATTGGTGAGGCCCGCCACCACACCGTGCTCGTTCACGGCCAGCCACGTGCCGCCGGCCTGCTCGTCGCGGCCGCCGAGTATGCGGGGATCCTGCGAGCGCAGCACCGTCATCGCGACGGCCGGACGCTCGTACAGCTCGTCGCGGTTGGCCGCGATGATCAGCGGAGCTTCGGGCAGGAGCTGGAATAGCGCGATGAGCAAGCACACAGTCCGACGCTAACCGACGCGGCGATCCCGGTAGCGCCGCACCTTGGCGATCGTGCCGCAGGCCCGGCCGTCCGGGCCGCCCGCGTACATCAGGCACCACCGCTTGCTGCCGTTCCTGGTGTTGTCATAGAAGATCCACTTGCAGTCCGGGCACGCCTTGAGACGCTTCCAGGTCCCCGCGCTGATGGCGGAGATCACCGCGGCCAGATAGCGGCCAGCCGGCCCGGCCCGGTGCCGGTAGACGATCCCGCCTTCCTCAACGACCGGGCGCAGGTGGGTACGCGAGATCCACTGATTCAGGCATCCGGCGTCCCTCGACTCCACCGCGTGCCTGAGGTCGTCGCGTAGCTCGCGCACCAGCTCCGCGTCGCCGCGCCGCCAGCGCAACTCGCGGGCCAGCTCACCGAACCGGTCGGTCGGCTGCCGCGTGTCATTCGGGATGAGCCAGCTATTCAGCAGCTTCCTGACCTGCTCCAGCTCAGCCGGCGCGACCTGCCCAGCGAAATCGGCGCTGTTAACCATCAAAGCATTATAGCGGTTGCACCCCAGGCGAGCATCGCGTAACTTGCTAACCCTGTAGACGGTTATCACTTGAAAGGCCGAACAATGACGGCAGACCTCGGCTGGACGGCGCTGCAATGGCCGGGCATGGAGCACGCGATCGTGTCCGATGACGCCGACGGCATGACCGCCGCGAGTCACGTCGTCCTGGGCGAGAGCGGCCTGGTCACCGTTGCATACCGCCTGGCCTGCGACGCTGGCTGGCGTTTCCGGAGGCTGACCATCGACGTCGCCAGCGCCGGGAATGAGCGAACGCTGACGCTGACGCACGAGGACGGGGGCTGGCTCGAGAACGGGACTTCCCGGCCCGACCTCGCCAGGTGCATCGACATCGACATCAACTGCACCCCGCTGACGAACACACTGCCGATCCGGCGGCTTGACTGGTCCGCCGGAGCGACCCACGACGTCGACGTGGCGTACGTGAGCGTGCCGGAACTGGAGGTCAGGAAGGCCCGTCAGCGCTATACCCGGCTGAACGGGGACGGGGCTGATCTGAGCCGGTTCCGATATGAATCGGGGTCATTCGAGCGCGACCTGAGCGTCGATGACCGTGGCTTCGTGCTCGACTATCCGGGACTCTGGGGCAGGCTCGCTGGCGTAGCACAGGCGGCCCGGTGAACGGCTTCCCGATCCTGACCAGCCTGCGCGCGGACGGGCCGTTTCCCGCCTGGCGCGAACCGCTGATGCTGTTCGGTCAGTTCGTCGGCGTCTGGGACATGGACGTGGAGTACTACAACCAGGACGGGAAGCGCCGCTATCACGGCCGGTGGGAGTGGTCGTTCGCCTGGATCCTGGACGGACGCGCGATCCAGGACGTCATCGCCACTTTCCCCGATGTCGAAGGCGACGACCCGGCCGACCGAACCCGGCGTTCGGCGGGCGGCACGACGGTCCGCTATTACGACCCGGCGACCGGCCAGTGGACCATCTACTACCTGGGCGTCGTGTCCGGCGTCACGACCGTGCTGCGCGGTGGCGCGGTCGCGGACACGGTCGTGCTGGAGGGCTGCGATCCGGACGGCACGCACAACCGCTGGACCTTCAGCGACATTACGCCCGGCTCGTTCAGCTGGACCGGCCTCGAGTCCGCCGACGGCACGAACTGGTGGCGCAACCAGCGAATGCTCGGCACTCGTATCGCCTGAAGCGCCGTACCTGTGCGGGGGCGCAATGATGCCCCGCCAGCTGGGGGGGTGAGCTGGCGGGGCATCCATGCCGTATGCCGAACTGGCAACTATCAGCAGACTACGGCAAGAACGACCCGACTTGCGCTATTGCGCAAATTTTTAGCGAGCGGCACGCGCATGGATTTCGCATTGCCCGCATGGCGGCGGGGGAAGGCCCGGCGCGCCTGCCGTGCCCCCCACCACGACAGATCCGGGAGGCAGCGAACCGGGCGAGAGAACGGCGCCGATCGCAGCCGGCTTCGTCATCTAGACGTATACCCGGATCACGGCGCGCTCGCCCGGCAGGTTAGTTACGCTCCCGTCTGACGGCATGTCAGATGGGGAGTGGGTTCATGCGCACGTCGTCCCGTTTCGCAGCTCTAGCTGCGCTCTGCGCGGTCGGAGCCATCCTCGTCGCATCGGCAGCCTCGGCGGCGCCGACCTGGGCGCCCGCGCAGGCGCTGGCGCAGTACACGCTGAAGATCAAGGGGATCGACCGGGCCGGCAAGGCGGTAGCGATCCAGCCGTCCGTGTTCGGCGCCAGCAACGGCGTCGACTACCTGACGTACCTGAGCTCGGTCACGGTGCCGGCGGGCACCTACGTCGTGGCCGCGGCGGTTCCCGAGCCGGGCCAGAACAGTGGCACGCTCGTGGCCAAGATGATCACCGTCAGGTCGGACGTGACCGTCACGCTGAGCGCGGTGAAGTCCGTCCTCGTTGACGCGACGCTCAGCGGGCTGCCGACGGGCGTGACGCAGGCGAACCAGCAGGCCATGCTGTGCGTCCGGCTGCGTCGGGCGTTCGTCCCGGTCACCGGGATGCTGATCGTGCCGACGCTGGTCGACGGCAACGCCGCCCCCGGCACGGTGTACGTCAAGCCGATGTCGGGGCGCGGCCTACGCTTCGTCTACCAGACCTACTATCCAGCGCCCGGCACGTTCTACGAGGAGGCCGGCGCCTACAACGGCGGCATCCCGCCGAGCCCGCAGTACGATCAGAGCGTCTCGGGCATGGCCCAGGTACAGGTGGAACTCCGGGCGAACGAGAACCCGACGCCGCTGCGCAACGTAGTCGAGAGCTACGACGGCTGCGGCTCGCTGATGGTGCCGGAGGAGACGCTGCCGGCCTCCTACGCCGACTACCGGACGCCGGGTGAGTGGCAGACCCAGCTGAACTTCGGCGCCTCCAAGATCGCCCTGACCCGGATCCTGACCCAGGCCGGCACCTACCTGGCCGGCCACGTGTACGCCGAGGTGCTGGGCAGCGCGGTGGCCGGGCCACGGGCCGACTTTCCCGTCATCGACGGCGTCAAGATCACGTTCGCGCCGCGCGGCATCTTCGCGGACCCGCTGGTATCGAGCACGGACTGCGAGGGCCGGGGCCGGGTCTCGCTCGCGCCTTCTGGCGGTTCGGGTCCGATCCAGCTCTGCGGCAAGGACTCGACCTTCACCGGCCGGCCCCGCTCCGCCGGCTGGTACACGTTGACCGCAGCGTTCACCCGGCCGTCCACCCGCGGCGTCCTGCTATCGACCTCGGTCACGCTGTCCTGGCACTTCCGCTACGCCCCGGTCACCGGGCACGCGGCCGACCTCGAGGCGGCCCCCGTCACCGTCACCGAGTTCCGGCCAGCTGGGCTCGGCCCGTCCAACGACGCCGCGGGCGGAAGCACCACCACGCTGCAGGTGTACGTGCTGCGCGGCGGCGGTCAGGCGGTGCCGACGCCGCGTTACCGGCTCACCAGCGTCCAGGTGCAGGTTTCGTTCAACGACGGGCGGAGCTGGCACGCGCTGGCCCTGCAGTCGAATTCCGGCGGCTGGGTCACCACGATCGCCAACCCAGTCACCGGCGGCTACGTCGCCCTGCGCTCGATCGTGACCGATGCTCACGGCGACAAGACAGTCGAGACGGTGACCCGCGCCTACCTGGTCGACGCCGGCTAGGCCTCGGTCCGCACACCCGTGTACGCAGGGCGGGGACGGCCTGGCGGCCAGGTCCGGCCGACTCGTCGGTCCGCGGCTGCGGCCGGCCGGGAACTCCGGTCGTCTATCGTGGCGCGAGATGGTGCGGACGGACGGGCAGTTCTGGAGCAGCTGGCGTGAGGCAGGTGCCATCCGCGGCGCGGATGATGGCCGACATCGAGGCGATCGTCGGCCTGGGCATCCGAAGGCCCGGTTACGCCGGAGATCGCCGGGCCGAGGAATGGGCCGCGCGGCGGTTCGCCGAGATCGGGCTGGAAAATGTCGTGCTCGAGCCGGTCGATCTGCCGATGTGGGAGTCCGGTTCGGCCCTGCTCGAGGTCTGGCCGGCGGATGATCCGGCCGCCGCGCGCCGGTTCGCCGGCTTCGCGTTGCCCTACACGCAGGGCTGTGCCGGGCTGGAGCGCGATCTGGTTCCGGCCGATGTGGCCGATGTTCGCGATCGCATCGTGGTCGAGCCCGTCACCTTCATCGACCTGCCCCAGTCGCTGATGCGCGACGGCGCAACGTTCGCCTTTGACCCTGACGGCGACTTCGACACGCTCCTGCAGACGCTGCCGTTCGGCCCGAGCTTCAACACCGTTGGCGACGCCGCGGTGACGGCCGGCGCGGCCGGGTATGTCGGCATCCTGACCGGACTGCCCTGGGAGACGCGCGACTACTACGTGCCCTATGACGCGCGGCCGCGGCCGATCTCGGGTCTATGGCTGAGCCGGTCGGACGGGATCATCCTGCAGCTCATGCTCGCTGCCGGACCGCATCGCGCACGTCTGAGCATCGATGGCCGTATCGAGGCAGCGCGCAGCCACAACGTGGTCGGGCGGCTGCCGGGAATCGGCGACGAGACCGTCATCGTCGGGTCGCACCACGACGCGCCCTGGGCATCGGCGGTCGAGGATGCCAGCGGGATGGCTCTCGTGCTCGCGCAAGCCGCGTACTGGGCCAGCCTGCCGTCGGCGGAGCGGCCGCACAATCTCACGTTTGTCCTCACCGCCGGGCACATGGCCGGCGGTGCCGGGACGCGCGCGTTCGTGAACCAGCACGCCGGCGACCTCGACCAGGTGGTGCTCGAGGTGCACCTTGAGCACGCCGCCGCCGAGGTCCGCGGTCACGGCGAGCGGCTCGAGCTGACCGGCCGGCCCGAGCCTCGCTGGTGGTTCACCAGCACCGAGCCGAAGCTCAAGGCGGCTGTAGCCGACGCTTTGCGGGCCGAGGACCTGCGCCGGTCGCTGGTGCTGAAGCCGACGGTGTTCGGCGAGGCCCCGACGACGGACGGCAGCGCCTTCTATCTTGCGGGCGTGCCGATCGTGCACTTCCTCACCGCGCCGATGTACCTGTTCGACTCCGCGGACACGATCGACAAGATCCACATCCCGAGCCTCGAGCCCGTCACCAGGGCGACAATCCGCATTATCAACTCGCTACACGGCCGGACCGCGGCTGGCCTGCGGGCCGCAGTCCGCCCGGACCGCTAAGCGTCTCTGAACCTGAGCACGAGCCCGCCGAGCAGTAGCGCCGCACCCGCCCAGATGGCCAGCACTCCCAGCCCGGCCCACGGTCCGATCGCCACGCTGTGCAGGCCCGTCGTGTCCTCGATCGCCAGCCCGGCGTTGGTCGGCGTCCAACGCTCGAGCCGGTGCTGCCAGGCCGCGTTGGTGACGAAGCCAAGGGCGATCGGGAAGATGTACAGCACGGCGAGAACCGCCCCGATTGACACCGCGGAGTCCCTGAACACGGCGGCGATGCCGAGGCCAAGCAGCGCGATCAGGCCCAAGTACAAAACCGAGCCCTCCGCGGCCCGCAGGGTGGGCCCGTAGGACAGCGACACGAGGTGATAGCCGCGCGCCGCCGTGAAGCCGTGGCCCGGCAGGATGAGATACCCGGCCAGCACCGATCCGAGCACCCCGACGGCCCCGGCCACCAGTACCAGGCCGGTGACCACGATTGCCTTCGCCGCGTAGACCAGTTCCCGCCGCGGCATAGCCGTCAACGTGACCCGGATCAACCCGGTGCTGTACTCGTTGCAGATCGTCAGCACGGCCAGGATCGCGACCACTGCCTGACCGAGCTGGATCCCGGTCAGGCTGAGCTTGGTCGGGTCGACCGCGCACCGCATGCCCGCCGGGCAGTGGGTGACCCCGGCAGCGGCGGTGCCGACCCCGATCGTCAGCGCAGCGATTCCGAGGAGGAGCCAGGCCGGCCCGGAGATGGTTCGCAACTTCGTCCACTCCGCGTGCAGCGCGTCGAGCATGCCCGTTCCCCCGGTGCGCGCCGCAGCGCGCACCGCCGTCCGCTGCGGACGGGTTTCCTGCACCGTCGCCCTCACGCTGTGTCTCCCGCTCGCTGCCGGGGACTCTGCTCGCTCATACCCTGTCTCCCGCTCGCTGCCGGGGCGCCCTCAGGCGCCCCCCCCACTCGGTCATACATCCCTCCGGCGCAGCACATAGAGAGCCAGGGCCAGCGCCCCGGCCGCCCAGGCACAGATCACGGCGAACCCGGCGAACGGCGACAGCGGGTAGTAGCCCTGCAGCGGGTTGGTCTGGGAAACGACCTGGTGGTAGTTCGGGATGCTCTGCTCGATGGCCAGGCCCGCCGCGGGCGTGACCCGGAGCAGCCAATCCCCGATGCCGGGCGGGAACACGTTCAGCACGGCCAGCAGGAACGGCAAGACGACCGTCACGATGGCGATCGTGATCGCGGCGCCGCTGCGGCGCAGCACGGCACCGAGGGCGACCGCGAACACGGCCGCGACGGCCAGCATGGCCGCCGTCCCCACCACAACCCGGATCTCGGTGAGCGCGGACACCGGCAGCACGACCTGGCCGTTGGCGGCCTCCAAGTGGCTTCCGAGCATTACCGCCACCGCGCTGGCAACGAGCCCGACGACGAACGTGACCAGGGCGGCCACGATGGCCTTGGCCGCCAGAACCGCGCCGCGCCTCGGGGTCGCCGCCAGCGTCGTGCGGATCAGGCCACGGCGGTACTCGGCCGTGAAGAACATCGCTGCGACCACGATGATCGCGATCAGGCCTATGAACGCTCCGGCCAGGCTCTGCTGGGGGGTCGCGGTCGGAAGGTTGCTGCCAGGTCCTGGCGTGACCGGAGCGATGTCGCCCGAGCCGGTCACGGTGTACGTGCCGCCCGCCTCGGAGAAGCCGGGCGGGCCGTTGCCGGACGGCCCGCTGCCCGGCGAGCCGGCGCTAACCGGAGCGCCGGGTCCCGGACCGCTGCCGATCGGACCGCCGCCGCCGACCGGGGTGTCGGCCCACTTGCCGCCGACGGGCGTGCCGGACACCGTGAGGTCGTCGAAGACGCCGGTGGCCTGGCTGTTACCGCCCTGGCCGTTGCTCCCGCCGAAGGACTGGTTCGTCACAAAGTACGTGGGCGAGGTCGCGAACAGCCCGACCTGCACGGTCGCGGGCAGCCCGGCCAGCTGGACGGTGCCCACCTGTGTCCAGTGCGTGCCGTCGGCTGAGTCGTAGCCGGTGATCGTGTCGCCGGAGCGGGTCAGCCGCAGCCAGCGGGGATCCGCGGAAGAGACCTTTCCCGGCATGCCCGCGATGTCGCCGGTGTAGTTGTACTGCATGCGCACGCCGTTGCTGCCGGTGACCATCATCGCCGCGTAGGCCGAGCCCTGGTGCAGGCTCCGCTTGATGATGATGCCGGCCTTTGACCACGGCACGAGGCCTGGCAACATGCCCGATCCGACCTGGGCTCCTTGCCCATTGGCGAGGTTCGGGTACTCGCCGGTGAGCGAGATCACCCTGACCGTGATGCTCCCGTCGACGGCAAGCGGCTGGTGCAGGAAGTTGAAGCTGTCGGTGACGACCTCGCCGCCTGGCCCGTAGGGGACGTAGGGCAGGCACGCCTTGCCGGTCTGCGGCTGGCCGCCGTTGATGACGCACGAAACGCGGCCGCCCCCGGCGAGGGTCAGTCCGAGGAACACCATCAGCATCGCGGCAATGATCATGCCAATCACCCAGCCGCGAACCGTGCGGAACTTGGTCCACTCCGAGCGCACCAACGGGCCGAAGCCACCAGGCCCGGCCGCATCAGCGGCGCTGGCGTCAGCGCGCGGTATCGAGAGCGCGTTCGTGCTCATCGCGTGACCTCCTCGCCGCTGTCCCCGTCGGCTCCGGCGGGTCTAGCTGGTCCGGCGCCTGCGTCGGGTCCGGCGATGGAGTCAACCGGGCGGAACTCGACCGCATCTCTGGTCAACTCCATATACGCCTGCTCCAGGGTGGCCCGGTGCGCGGACACCTCAGAGAACGGCACTGCCTTCTCGGACAGGACCGCGACGACGCGCTCGGCCGGCAGCCCTGAGATCGTCAGGGTGTCCCAGCCGGCGACGGCGACGGTGGCCCCCGCGGCCTCCAGCACTGCCGCCGCCTCCGGCCTCGCGATCGTGCGCAAGGTCACCCGGTCGCCAGACGCGGTCGCGAGCAGGCTCGCGACAGTGGTGTCCGCGATGACCTTGCCCCGGCCGACGACAACCAGGTGATCCGCTGTGTCCTGCAGCTCACTCATCAGGTGGCTGGACACCAGCACTGCCCGGCCCTGCGCTGCCAGCGACCGCAGGAATCCCCGCATCCACACGATGCCCTCGGGGTCCATCCCGTTGAAAGGCTCGTCCAGCATGACCGCGGCCGGATTGCCGAGCATGGCCGCGGCAATCCCGAGCCGCTGGCGCATTCCCAGCGAATAGCCCCCGGCACGCCGCTTCGCTACCTTTTCCAGGCCCGCCTGCTCGATTACCTCATCTACCCGCCTGGCGGTCAGCCCCTGCGAATGGGCCAGCCACAGCAAATGGTTCCTGGCGCTACGGCTTGGCTGCAGCGCGCCCGCATCAAGGAGCGAGCCGATCAGGGTCATCGGCCGGTGGATACGCGCGTACGGCTTCCCGCCAATCAGCGCCGTGCCGGCATCCGGCGCGTCCAAGCCGAGAATCACCCGCATCGTCGTCGACTTGCCCGCGCCGTTCGGCCCGACGAAGCCGGTCACCTGGCCCGGCTGGACGGTGAAGGTCATCCCGTCCAGCGCCACCGCCGGCCCGAACCGCTTGCGCACCCCGTTCACTTCAATCGTCGCCTGCATTGCTCCTTCTCTCTAGCCACTGAGGCGGCCTCGCTGGCCGCCGCGGCGGCGCGCGGCTGCGGACTGATGCTGCGCACCGCTCAAATTCCCGTGAATTGTTTCTACGGAATCGGCCATAACATGGGCCGCACAGGCGCTGTTATCTCGTTGTTAGGCCTGACCGGGCATCCTGGAACCGGAAACTGAGCCCCTGAACTGGGCAAACACCGAGCAGCACAGCGCGCCGGACGGGAGGAGGGTCGATGAGCCAGGCGCAGCACTCTCGTGGCGGTCCGCCGCGTCGTCTGTTGTCGTGGGTCCCGCTGCCTCCGGTAATGCGCACCCTGCGGTGGCGGCTGACCGCGCTGTATGGGGTCTTGTTCGTGATCTCGGGCGCCGTCCTGCTCCTGATCTCCGGCGGGTACGTCAGAAGCAGGGCGATCGCGAGGATAAACGTCAACCGCCACGCCCATACCCCGCTCTCGGCTTCGGCTCGGCTAGCCCAGGCCAGGGCTCAGATCCAGGCTCTGCAGCAGGCCCTGACGACCCAGGCAGTCAGGAACCAGCCGCAGTCCCTGGACCGCACCCTCCTCGTGGCCTCGGCCATCGCCCTCGGTTTCATGACCATCGGATCGGTACTCATGGGCTGGCTGCTGGCCGGGCGGGCGTTGCGTCCCATCCGGCAGATGACGACGGCCACCCAGCGGATTTCCGCCCAGAACCTCGACGAGCGGCTCGCCGTGACCGGCCCAGACGACGAGCTCAAGGAACTCGGCGACACGATCGACGGCCTCCTGGAACGACTCGAGGCCGCATTCCGCGCCCAGCGCCGGTTTGTGGCGAACGCCTCGCACGAGCTGCGCACGCCCCTGACCACGATCCGGGCGTCGCTGGATGTCGCAGTGGCCAAGCCCGAGGGAGCCCCGCCCCAGACGATCGCGCTGGCTTCCCGGGTACGCGCGGAGCTTGACCGGATCGACAGCCTGCTCGAGGCGTTCCTGGTGCTGGCCAGGGCCCAGCACCGGAACCTGCCCGGGTACGCGCTGCTGCCGCTCGACTACGTCGTCGGCGCTGCCCTGGCCGACCAGCAGGCGGCCATCCGCGCCAGGAACCTCACGGTCCAGGACTCCACGGCTCCCGGCGGCGCGTGGGTCAGGGGCAGTCAGGCTTTGCTGTCCCGCATGGTCGAGAACCTGTTGGAGAACGCCGTCCGACATAACCAGGACGGCGGCTGGATCCGCATCACCGCCTCGACCGAGGCCGGGTGGACCAGGCTGGTCATCGAGAACGGCGGCGAGGTCCTTGACCAAGGGCAGGTGGACGAGCTCTCCCAGCCATTCCGGCGAATAGGGGCCGATCGCATCGGCACGGACAAGGGTTCCGGCCTTGGCCTGTCGATCGTCGCCGCCATCGCCGAAGCGCACGACGGGCGACTTGAGCTGCAAGCCAGACCGGGCGGCGGGCTGCGGGTCTGCGTCGACCTGCCGGCGGCCGCGCCCGCCGACTCAGTCGCCAAGGCCGGTGTGCCGGCATGAGAGTTCTGGTCGTCGAGGACTCCAAGTCGCTCGCCGATGTCCTGGTCGAAGGCCTGCGCGATCAGGGCATGGCCGTCGACGCTGCGCACGACGGACTGGAGGCGGCGGCAAAGCTCGACCTCAACCCGTATGACGTCGTCGTGCTCGACCGCGACCTGCCGGGCATCCACGGGGACGTGCTGTGCCAGATGATCACCGACCGCGACCAGCGGGCCATGGTGCTCATGCTGACGGCGGCCGGCGCGCCTGGCGACCGGGTTACCGGCCTCGGGCTCGGCGCCGATGACTACCTTGGCAAGCCGTTCCACTTTCCCGAACTCGTGCTCCGCATCCGCGCCCTCGCCCGCCGCCAGCCGTCGGCGCGATCCCGGCGACTCCGCCTGGCTGGCATCGAGCTTGATCCGCT
>JASIBJ010000451.1 GCA_030045215.1 Streptosporangiaceae bacterium
GCATCCAGGACCTGATCGCGGGCCTGCAGGATGACTGACTCGCGGGCAGGGCGCGCTGGCTCAGGAAGGTAGAGTACTTCGCGAACTTCTAGCACTATGTCGCGCGTCGGCAGGCGGGTCGCTCAGCTCCAGGCGGGACTCGCCGTGGAGGCTAAGCCATGGTCAGCGACACCACCAGCCCGGTCGGCCATGGCATCCGGGCCGCGAAGACCGGCGAGATGATCGCGTCCTGCCTCCGTGGCAAGATCGTTCGCGGGGAGCTCGCCGAGGGTGCCACGCTGCCCTCTGAGGCCGAGCTCATGCGGCAGTTCGAGGTGTCCAGGCCAACCCTGCGGGAGGCCATCCGCATCCTCGAGACCGAGTCGCTCATCGTCATCCGGCGCGGAGCGCGCGGCGCGCGCGTCACCTCGCCGAGGATCGAGGTCGCGGCCAGGCACGTCGGCCTCCTCATGCAGACCTCGGGCACCACACTTGCCGACGTGTACGAAGCCAGGTCGCTGGTCGAGCCGGAGGCGGCCGCGCTGCTGGCCCGGCGCCGCACCGAGAGGGATCTGGCCGACCTGACCGCCTGCATCGATGAGCTGGAAGCCACGATCCCTGGCAGCCCCGAGCCGGCCGAGCTGGGATCGTGGATCCAGAGCGCCCAGCGCTTTCACGACCTGCTCATGGAGCGAGCCGGGAACAAGACACTGGCGATCCAGTCGCAGGTGCTGCGTGAGGTCGTCGATAGCCACATGATGCTCGCGGCGACCCAACCCGGCCGGGCGGCGGAACTCGCCGGGGGCTGCCGCAAGGTAGTGCGCTCGTACCGCAAGCTGCTAGCCCTCGTGCAAGCGGGCGACGCCGACGGCGCCCGCAGCCACTGGCAGACCCACATGGCGGTGGTCGGCCGCGCGCTGCTGCCCGACCAGCTCCGGTCGGCCACCGTGCTGGACATGTTCAGCTGATGAGCACGTCGGCCGACGGCGAAGTCAGTCGGGTCGTTGCGCGCTTGCCGGCACCGGGGCGCTTGCAGTGCCGCGGCGGCGGCCGGGGGCGACAGAGCCGGTGACGCGGCCAGGGGCCCCGCTCAGATGCCGTGGGAGGATGGCGCCGAGGGCCGCGACGTCCTCCTCGGCGGGCCGCCAGCGCGTTGCCGCCAGGTTCGTCTCCAGTTGCCCGGGCCCGGTGATACCGGTGATGACGGTGGCGACGGTTGGCTGTGCGAGCAGCCATCCCAGCGCGAGTGCGGTCTCGGTGACCCCGCGCTCACGCGCGAACTGGGAATAGCGGTCGAGCGCATCCCACGGTGCCTGCTCAAGCAGGTGCGCCTTCAGGTTCGTGATCTTCGCGTCGGCCGGCGCGTAATCCCGCCGGTACTTCCCGGTCAGCAGGCCGTTCTGCAAGGGGAAGTACGGTATGAAGCCAATTCCATAGGCGCCGAGGGCCGGCAGGAGTTCGCGCTCCGCGTCTCTCCACAGGAGGTTGTATTCGTTTGTCGCCGAGATGAAGCGCGTGAGCCCGTTAACGCGCGCGGTGTACTCAGCATCCGCCACTTGCCACGCCGCGAAATTGGAGCTCCCGATATAGCGGACCTTTCCTTCCCTGACCAAATCGTCGAGCGTCGAGAGCGTCTCCTCAATCGGGGTGACCGAGTCAGGCTCATGGATCTGGTAGAGATCTATCCAGTCGGTTTTCAGCCGCGCCAGCGACCCGTCGACCGCCTGGCGGATATACCGGCGCGAGCCGCGCACGCCCCAGTCCTGGCCCGCCAGGCCGCCCAGCGATGCACCGAACTTCGAGCCGATCACGACGTCGTCGCGGCGTGCGCCGAGTGCCTTGCCGAGCATGATCTCGCTCAGCCCGGGTTGGTCCCCGTAGACGTCCGCGATGTCGAAGTACGTGATGCCGAGGTCGAGGGCGCGCCCGACGATCTCGTCGACCGCCTTCTGACTCGTCGCCAGCATGCCAGAGCGCCCGAAGGTACTCGCCCCGATCCCGAGTTCGGAGACTACGAGACCGGAGCGACCGACAGAACGGTAACCCTCGGCGATCTCGCGCACCGCGCCACCGTACTGGCGTCGGATCGCATTGTCAATTATATCAATCAAATTACTAGGAATAATGACGTGCTGATCAGCGGGCAGGCGCCCGGCATGGCCTGATCTCAGCCGGCCTGATCTCAGCCGGCGTGAACACGACGGGCGTCGCTGGCTGTCCGCCGGGAACAGATCTGGAAGGTCGATTGGCCTGGCACTACCGGCGGAAAGCGACTAACGGAGCAAACTGTGTCAGTTCAGGATGACGAGCGGCAGCCAGACTACGGGGCCTACGCCGCGGCCGGGATCACGGCGCTCCAGCGGTGGTACAGCCGGTGGACCGGCCAATGGCGAACCACGAAGTGGTGGAATGCCGCCAACGCGCTCACCGCGGTGATCGCCTACACCCAGTACACCGGTGACCAGACCCACCTTCGCACCGTGGAGCGCACGTTCCGGGCCGCCCGGCGGATACACCGGGACTTCCTGCTGCGGTTCTACGACGACAATGGCTGGTGGGGCCTGGCCTGGCTCGCGGCCTACGACCTGACCGGCGACGCCCGCTACCTCCAGGCGGGCCGGACCATCTTCGCCAACCTGCTGACGGCGTGGGATGACACCTACGGCGGCGGCGTGTGGTGGAACAATGACCGCGGGTACAAGAACGCCATTACCAATGAGTTGTTCCTCGCGCTGGCGGCCCGGCTGCATCAACGCTCTCCCGGCACCGGCGAATACCTCGACTGGGCGCAGCGGGAGTGGAACTGGTTCATCGCGCGCGGCTTGATTGGCCCCAACGGCCTGGTCAACGACGGGCTCGATAAGTCCGGCCAGAACAATGGCGGGCAGACCTGGACCTACAACCAGGGCGTGATCCTGGGCGGCCTGGCCGCGCTGCACGAGATAACCGGGGACGCCGCGTATCTGCGGCAAGGCGAGGTGATCGCCGACGCCACGCTCCGCTCGCTGACCACCCCCGTCCCCGGCAGCCGGCACGGCATCCTGATCGAGCCCGGTGAGCAGAGAACTGCCCGCAACGATGCGGACCTCCCGCAGTTCAAGGGCGTCTTCATGCGCAACCTCTGCGACTTCTACCAGCAGAGCCCGCGTCCGGCCTACAGCGAGTTCATCCTCGACAACGCGCGCTCCATCTGGGCCAGCAACAGGAACAGGAGCAATCAGTTCGGCCTGCACTGGGCGGGCCCGTTCGACTTCGCCGACGCCGCCCGGCAAAGCTCGGCGCTGGATGCGCTCAACGCGGCTGTGCCGCTCGCCGCATCAGGTGCGAGTTAGGGCTTCTTGCCGATCCCGCACCAGGCCGTCACCACCGGTGGGTTGACGGCAGGGCTCGCGCCAGCGTGCTCACGAGGAAGCCCGGTACCGATGTCGAGGAATTGGCGCACGCTGCACTCCGCGGCCAGAAACCGCACCGCCCTGGCCAGGAACGCCCGGTTGGTCCGCACATCGGTGACGATCCCCGGGTTGGCGGCGATCGCCTGTTCCGCTGCTTCCCGGTCGGCTGCGAAGTTGTCCTTGCCGCCTAGCCAGAAGTTATAGACCCGGGCGGAATGCGCGTGCTGGGTGTCGAATCCCGGCGTCTGCGCCTGGGAGGCGACTTCCGGTACTGATGTCCCGGCTTGGTCGGACATAGCATGATGCTAGCTCAGCCCGAGTTGTCGCGCCGCCGGGCAGCGGCCTCTCGGCGCAGGTCACCACCGCGACACGAGCAGTCGGGGGGACCTTGCCAAAGCTAGGTATCATAGTTAACTACCTTCGGCCGAAGGCAGAGCCTGCCCGGACGGGCGGCGCGGTCACCCAGGAGGGTCACATGCGGGACGCGGTCATAGTCGAGGCGGTCAGGACGCCAGTAGGCAAGCGCAACGGAGGCCTGGCGGGCGTGCACCCCGGCGACCTGTCCTCGCACGTGCTGACGGCGCTGGCCGAGCGCACCGGCATCGACCCGGCAGCCGTCGAGGACGTCATCTGGGGCTGCGTGAGTCAGGTGGGGGAGCAGACCTTCGACATCGCGCGCACCGCGGTGCTCGGCGCCGGCTGGCCTGAGTCGGTCCCCGGCACCACGGTCGACCGGCAGTGCGGCTCCTCCCAGCAGGCCATCAGCTTCGCCGCGGCGAGCGTGCTCGCCGGTCACTACGACATCTGCATCGCGGGCGGCGTGGAGTCGATGAGCCGCGTTCCGATGGGCGCCTCGGTGGCCGGAGGAGCTCACGGCATGCCGCTCAGCGATGGCTTCAACGCGCGGTACAACGGCATCTTCCCGAACCAGGGCCTCGGCGCCGAGATGATCGTCGAGCGCTGGGGCCTGAGCCGCGCCGAACTGGACGAGTTCAGCCTCGGCTCGCACGCCAGGGCCGCGGCCGCCCAAGACGAAGGCCGTTTCGCCGGGCAGATCGCCCCGGTAACCACTCCGGATGGCACCAAGGTTGAGGCCGACGAGGGCGTCCGGCGTGGCAGCACGATGGAGGCGATGGCCGGGCTCAAGCCCGCTTTCAAGCCGGACGGCACGATCACCGCGGGAAACAGCTCCCAGATCTCCGACGGCGCTGCCGCGCTCCTGATCATGACCAGCGAGAAGGCAGCCGAGCTCGGCTTGAGGCCGATCGCCAGGATCCACACGGCCGTGGTAACGGGTGACAACCCGGTCATCATGCTGATCGGGCCGATCCCGGCCACCGCGCTCGCGCTCAAGCGCAGCGGCTTGAAGATCGACGACATCGGCGTCTTCGAGGTCAACGAGGCCTTCGCCCCGGTTCCGATCGCCTGGCTCAAGGAGACCGGCGCGGATCCAGGCCGGCTTAACCCGAATGGCGGCGCGATCGCCATCGGTCACCCGCTTGGCGGCAGTGGGGCGCGAATTATGACCACGATGGTCCACCACATGCGCGAGACGGGCAGCAAGTACGGCCTGCAGACCATGTGCGAGGGCGGCGGTCAGGCCAACGCCACCATCCTCGAGCTCGTCTGAGCGCACAATCGGCTGGCGCCGCGAATTCAGCTGCCGGTCGCGCCGTCGATTCGCTCTCTGATCAGGTCGGCGTGGCCGTTGTGGCGCGCGTACTCCTCGATCATGTGGGTGTAGACCCACCGGGCCGAATAAGGTGTGCCGCCGTTGTCGAACGTCTGGTCCAGATCCACGTCAACGAGCGCATTCTTGATCTCGGAGATCGTCTCGTTGTAGGTCTCGAACACCGACGCGGTGCTGGCACTGTCGAGATTCTCGAAGTCACCCTCCTCGTCCTCATCGCTGTAGTAGATCGGCGTGACCTCACTACTGGGCCGTCCGCCCACACCACGCAGGAACCAGCCGCGCTCCACATCGGTCATATGGCGGACCAAGCCGAGCAGCGTCAGGTTCGACGGCGGGCACGAAGCGGTGCGCAGCTGCTCGTCGCTCAGCCCGGCGCACTTCTGCCGCAGCGTCGCTCGGTGGTAGTCCAGCCAGCCCTCGAGCATGGCTCGTTCCTCGGCGGTAGGGCTCGGTTCGCTCCGCTCCGCTGGCTCGGTCAAGGGTCAAGCTCCTTCCTGGGTCAGGTCGGTCGTCGTCCGCCGGAGTGTCCGACAGGGTCGAATCATGCCATCACTGCGAGCACCGCCAAAGCGGAGAATTTCGCCTGACCGGTCAGCCGGCCCGGTCCGGCGAGGACGCGACCTGAGGCGCGAGATAAGGGGCGCGATGGGCGACCACAACCACGCCGACAACCATCACCATCAGCGCAATAACCTCACCCGCTATCCCGACCGGGGAACTGCTCAGCTTCTCGTTCAGCCAGATGCCGGCCAGGGCGATGGATATCACCGGGTCACAGACGGTGATGATCGCCAGTACCGGCGCGATCAGGGTTCCCTGCTGAAAGGCGTTCTCGTTGAGCAGGAAGCCAAGCGGGCCGACGATCGCCAGCGCGTAAATCGGCCAGTCGGTGAGCACGTGAGGCAGTCCTCCGCTCACGTCAGACACCACGAGCTTGACCAGGAAGGCCGAGACGCCGTAACTGATGCCGCAGGCGAGCGCGAGGGCGAGCGGACGCAGGCGCGAGCTGCGCCGCGCGACCGCCACGCAGCCCGCGACGGCCGCCGCGAACGCGGCGCCCAGCGGCAGCACGACGACGAAGCCGACGCTGGACTGGCCACTCGTCGGCGAGGCAATGATCAGGAAGGCGGCCACGCCCGCAGCCGCGGCGATGACGCCACCGAGCAGCACCGAGTCCCAGATTTCGCGGGTATAGGAGGCGATGAGCACCGCGAAGATCAGGTCGCAGATCAGCAGCGGCTCTACCACGGCAAGGGGTCCGAATCTCAGCGCCACGACTTGCAGGGCGAAGCCGGCCACGGTACCGCCGATCGAGGCCAGCCAGAGCGGCTGGCGGGCAAGGTCGAGGAATATCCGGGGTGACAGCGCCTTCCGGCGCCGCACGCGCTTGGTGCTGCGCTGATCAGCGACGGACGCTATCCCGAACAGCAGGGCGGCGGCTAGCGCCGTCACCACGGCAGCCAGATCGGACAAGTTACCGCCCCCGCCCAGTCCCACCGGGCTGACCAGCCCGTTGTCGTTTCCGCCAGAACCTACCCAGCCCGGACGCGGGCCGAATCCTCGGCCGGGCCGCCCGCTGCCGGATGTCCGCTTCTAGGGCACGGGCGTCCAGGTAATCGTGACAGTCCACTTGGTCGAATTGTCCGTGCTCTGAAGTGGGCCGGTGAGCTCGATGCCCTCGGTCTGAAACGCGCCCTGCATGGCCCAGCAGTGCCCATTGGAGTCGAACTCGTGGTCGCACTGCGGGTCATCCGTGAGTCCGGAGCTATTCTCCCCGTACGGGCCGAAATTCTGCACCAAATACTGATCCGTGCCGGGCAGGTCGTTACTGCGGCCGGTGCAGGGCGCGGCCGGGTTGTCGCCGATATTGCACAGGCTCCATTCGGTGATGTCATCAGACGGCACGGCACTCGCGCCGTTGACATCGATGTTGGAGGCGATGCCAGTGTTGGTGATCGTGATCGGGAAGGTGCCGCCCAGCGCGCCGACCCAGCACCGCCCATTAGGAAACCCGAGCTTGGTGGGAGTCGACTGGGTGTTGGCCAGCGCCTTCCCCCCGGTGCAGCCACTGAAGCTGGCCGTAGCCGGCGAGACCGTCACCGACCGGACTGTCGGCACAGTGCTGAGCGACAGGTTGACGCTCGCGGACTGGCCCGCACCCGAAGGCGGTGAACTGTACCCGCAGCCCGCCAGACCGGCGGCTCCGGCGGCCAGCAACGGAAGTGCCCACCTCCAGGCACGCGATACTGTCGCCATCACTGCCCCTCAGCTGATGTGCTTGCCGGTCCGCGCTCGAGGCGAACTCGCAAGCCAGAGCCACGAATGACGAAGGCCGCGACGGCCAGTACCAGCAGGCCGGCCACGCCCGGGAGCAGCCAGCCGGGAAGGCTGAGCCACGACCCGGATACCTGGCCCGGCGCCACCCTGAACTCCAGGTCCGTGGCCGCGGCCACCGCGAGATCAGCGCCGCCCGCCGCAATGCCGGCGGAACCTCGTGCCACGACATCGCTGAAATACTGGCCGGGCCTGGCCGTATCGGGGACGGCAAGCTCCAGCGGAACGCGCGCTGACTGATTGTGCGAGAGAGTCACCGCGGGTCCTGGAGCGCGAATCCAGGATGCGGGAACGGTCATCCCGCGTCCCGGCGAGATGCGTTCAACCCGCAGGGCGATCGTTTCTGGCTGCGTCCCGGTGTTGACGACGTACACGGGAGTGAGCGCGTAACTGCCACCTGGGTGCGCGGCGCCGGAAAGAAGCACCGGCCCCGCTTGTATGCCGACCCCGATGCTCGCGTCGGCGGTTGCCGGAATGGCGAGCAGAGCCAGCACCGCTAACGGGACTGACGGCCACAATCGCAGATGCATGACCAGGCCCTGGGCTCCCACTAGCACTGCCCTGTAAAGGGCGTTTACCGACATCTGGCAATGAATCTCATTGAGACTAACTGATCACCATCGACGATCAAAGGCGCCGTGCCGAGGGCACGGCACCCGGCCCGCGGATGAGCTCAGCTCGGTGTGGCGGCAAGGCCGACGTAGGCTGCTAAAGGAACGAGGAGGGCACCGTGGACTTCGAGCACGTGCTGGTAGAGCGGTCGGGCGACTTCACCACGATCACGATGAACCGGCCGCAGCGCCGGAATGCGCTGTCGCTCCAGCACATGCGCGAGCTGATCTCGGCCTTCGCCGCCGCCGGCGAGAGCGACGCGCTCGGCATCGTGCTGGCCGGCAACGGCCCGGTGTTCAGCGCCGGGCATGATTTCGCCGACGTCGCCGACGCTGACCTGGCGGCAGTCCGGTCTCTGCTGGCCACCTGCACCGACCTGATGACGCTGATCCAGCAGGTGCCGCAGCCGGTCGTGGCGCGAGTGCACGGCCTGGCGACGGCGGCAGGCTGTCAGCTGGTGGCGTCGGCGGACCTGGCGGTCGCCAGCGAGGGCGCCGGCTTCGCCGCACCGGGCGGGAAGGGCGGCTGGTTCTGCCACACGCCGATGGTGGCGATCGCCAGGAACATAGGACGCAAGCGGGCAGCGGAAATGGCCCTGTCGGGCGACGTCATCGACGCCAGGACCGCACTCGACTGGGGGCTCGTCAACCGCGTAGTCCCGGCCGAGCAGCTGGACACCGCTACCGCTGACCTGCTCGAGCGAGTGACGCGCGGCTCGGCGCAGAGCAAGGGCATCGGCAAGCAGGCGCTCTACGCGCAGATAGACCTGGACCAGCCGAAGGCCTACGCCTACGCGGTTGAGGTCATGGCCGCCACCAGCCAGCTGCCGGATGCGCGGGAAGGGATGCACGCCTTCCTGGAAAAGCGCAAGCCGCAATGGCAGCGCGGCCGAGAGTAAAGACCGGACGTCAGCGCACGCGGATCCACTGGGGCCTGGACTGCCTACCGGAACCCGGCGAGAGGACTCCCGACCGGGACAGGACTGACCGGTACGGAACGGGCGAGGGCCAGCGCGGATGCGATGTCGGTGCGAGCGCCGGTGCCTCCGGCGGCTCGGGTCGAGGCGGAACCAACGGCGCAGCCCACGGCCGTCGCGGCCGCCAAGTCCAGGCCGCTGAGCAACCCGGCGATCACCCCCGCGTTGAAGCAGTCGCCCGCGCCGATCGCATCGACAAACTCACCGCCGAGAGCGGCCGGCTGCCCAGCCTGGTGCCACGAGTCGCCATCGGCCGCCACCGCGCCCCGACTGCCCAGCTTCACCACCACGCGCGGCCCGGCCGCGGCGAGCCACCGCACCGCATCGCCGACCGCGTCCTTGCCGCTGAGGTGCAGCGCCTCGGTCTCGTTCGGCATCAGCACGTCGGTTTCAGCCAGCACGGCGCGCAGCCGCTCGTCACCCCAGCGCTGCGCCGGATCCCAGTTCGTGTCCAGCGACGTGGTGGTGCCGCCGGATCGCGCCGCCGCGAACAGGTCCGCCAGACCTGGCCCGAGCGACTGCTCAAGCAGGAAGTACGAGCTCACGTGCAGATGCCTCGGTGCACCAGCCAAGGCAACCAGGGCAGGCCGCACGTCGGCGGCCGTCAGCGTCGGCATCGTGCCGACGGCAGTGAGGATGGCCCGGTCGCCGCCGCGCGAGCACGAGAGCACCACCGTCATTCCCGTCGCGAGGTCAGACCGGATGACCATAGCTGAGGTATCCACGTCCTCGGCGGCCAGTCTGGCCAGCATGAACTCGCCGGCGGCATCGGCGCCCACGGCGGCCGCCAGCCCTACCCGCAACCCGAGCCGGGCCGCCGCCACGGCCATGATCGAGGCGGACCCGCCGATCACGAGCGAAACCCCGTCGACCAGCTTCTCTTGCTGCCCGAACGCGGGCGTGACGTCGCTACCGACCACAATGACGTCCGGGTTGCAGTCGCCCACGATGAGCAGATCGAGGCCAGCTCGAGGCACGGCAGCAGCCTGGCTCACGCCGTCATCGCCCGCATGCCAGGGTCGGGCTGCCTCAGTAGCTCAAGAAGCAGATGCCAGCGGTGGTACCGGCTCACCGGGCAACCCTCCCTCCAGGACTGCGAGCAGGCGCGTCACCTCGGCGGCGACGGCCGCTCGCCCGGCCTGCAGGTAGCGGCGCGGGTCTACGACGGCCGGATCATCGGCGAGCCGAACCCGGACCGCCGCGGTGAACACCTTGTTGAGCTGGGTGGCTATGTTGATCTTGGTAAGGCCGGCCCGGACGGCGGCGGCCAGCATGGCGTCGGGCACACCGGAGGAACCATGAAGCACCAGCGGCACCGGGACGGCCGACCGGAGCCTCGCGATCAGCTCAAGGTCAAGCACGGCGTCCCTGGTAAGCATCGCATGCGAGCTTCCGACCGCGACCGCCAGCGCGTCTACCCCGGTCGCGGCCACGAACGCGGCTGCCTCGTCCGGGCGTGTCCTGGCGCCGGGGGCATGCACGCCGTCCTTGCCGCCCACCTGGCCGAGCTCGGCCTCGATCCAGACGTCGCGCTCGTGGCACCATGCCGCGACCGCGGCGGTCGCCTGGACGTTGTCCGCATACGCCAGCGTGGAGGCGTCATACATGACCGACCCGAACCCAATCCCCGCGGCCGACCTCAGCAGCTCCGGGCTCGTCGCGTGGTCCAGGTGCAGCGCGACCGGCACCGCAGCCGCGCCGGCAATCGCCAGCATGGCCCGGCCGATCGGTTCCAGCGCGCCATGGTAGCCGATGGCGTTCTCACTGAGTTGCAGGATGACCGGGCTGTCGGCGGCCTCCGCGCCCGCGATGATCGCCTCGGCGTGCTCGATGCCGATGACGTTAAATGCCCCGGCTCCCTGGTTCACATCCCGGGCGGCGGCAATGATCTTTTCTATCGGAACTAGGGGCATCAGGCGTGCTCCAGGTCTGTCACCTGGACTCCCTCCCGAGCCCGGGCGAGATCGTCATGCAGGAACTCGCCGGCCGCCGGCGCGGCGGCGGCCGCGGATCCCAGCGCCGCAGCTTCCGTGAGCCGTTGCGGCCAACTCCAGCCGTGCGTGACCCCCTGCGCGAGTGCGGCGACGACGGCGTCCCCGGCGCCTGTCGGGTTCCCGGCGACGGGAACCGCGGCTGCGTGCCAGGTGCCTGCCCTGGTTACGGCCAGCAGGCCGTCGGCCGCCATCGACACGACGACCGCCTCCGCACCGCGATTCCTGAGCTCGGCCGCCGACTCGAGGACGGCGGACTGGTCGGGCGGGCTGGACCAGCCGTCTACGCGGCCGACTACCTGGGCGAGTTCGGCCAGGTTCGGCTTGACGATCGCGGGCCGGCCCGGCAGGCCATGCAGGAGCGCGTCGCCCGAGGTGTCCAGGATCGCCGGGACGCCCGCGCTGGCCGCGATCTTGATCAGTCCGGCGTAGGTATCGTCGTCGAGCCCGCGGGGGAGGCTGCCGGACAGTACTACGGTCGTGCACGCGGTGAGGGCCTCCTTGTAGGCGGCCAGGAACCGGCTGTACTCGCCCGGCGCGACCTCCGGCCCCGGCTCGTTGAACATCGCGACCTCACCCCGCCGGGTGTCGACAACTGCGAACGTCCGCCGCGTGTCGGCCTCGATCTCCGTAATCATCGCGGCCACGCCTGAAGAACGCAGTCGCGACCGGATGGCCAAGCCGGTGATGCCGCCAGCCAGGCCGAGAAGCAAGACCTCGGCACCGCGGGCACGCAGCGTCCTGGCGACGTTGAGCCCCTTGCCTCCGGGTGCGGAGCGAACCTGAGTTGGCCGGTTCACGCCGGCCCAGTCGACGCCGTCGACGTGGTGAGTGACGTCAAGGGCGGGGTTCAGGGAGACGACGACGATCACAGCAGCTCCGCGCCCGCGTCATCGTTGCTCGGTGCAGCGTCAGGGTCCGCGATACTCGATTTGTCTAGCCAGCCGCAGGTCCCGCGGGGCGGGCCCAATCGCCCCGCCGGGGACCCAGGCCCTCCGGGGAGCCCTTGCCCGATGCCAGGAACCCTGGCCTGCCCCGCCGGGAACCCCGGCATGGTGACAACGAGCAGCTTTCTCATTCCTGGCCGTTTCATAACCATTACCGCGCAAACCACCCATGTTTCCGACATCATCGCGCGGATTAGAGGCCCGGTGTCAACCTCTTGAGATCGTCCGATCGTGATAAGTCGCGGTGACAACGCCGGGTGGCTCCCGGCGCGGTGTTGCCGTTTTCCGAGGGCAAATCCAGCCCCGACGAGCCCCTGACATGAGTCGCAAGACAGCTTTGTCGATAAATTGACTTTCACATGGTTGCCGCACTTGCGCTGCAGTTCCGCCAGCCGCCAGTCACCGGCCACATGGTCATACGGCACCGCCCGTGTCCGCCAACCCGATTCGGCGGCAGAATCGTAGGGTGAGCGTGCAACTGAACCACACCATCGTGTCGTGCCGGGACCAGCAGCGGTCGGCCGCATTCCTGGCCGGAATCCTCGGCCTGCCCGCCCCGACGCCGTT
>JASIBJ010000452.1 GCA_030045215.1 Streptosporangiaceae bacterium
ACGGATGTAGACAGTGTGATCCTTGTTGCCCTGGCCAGTCACCCGCAGGACACGCTCACCAGGGTCGTACCGTTCAATCGTGGCCGCGGCGGCCTCAGCACGGCGGATTCCCGTGGACTGCAAGACGGCGAGCAATGCAGCATCCCTGATCCCGGCCGGCGACACGCGCTGACCGAGCAGGTCGACTGAGACAATCCGATCATGCCGAGCAGATCAGATGAGGAGAACGGGACGCGCTGCCGCGCGTCTCACTTGATTTGTTCCGCGAACAGCTAACCGAGCAACTCAGATGAGACAACGCGCAGTTCGAGAGAGACAGGACAAGTGCGGCCACGTTCGGGCCGAAGTTACGAGCCCCAGAACTTTAACTTAACATAATGTGCATTATCGGCGCGCTAGCCTGGAGGCCAGTACTGGGCGGGCGGCCGTTCCGGCACGCTCGCGGGCAGGCCGATGTGCGCGGCAGTGGGACCCGCGCGAGAATGCTTGATCATGAGCGTGCAGTACGAACTCGTGCTGGCGTGCTTTCTGCGAGACGAGACGCCCGCCGAGACTCTTGACGCGCTGCGATGGCACCTCGGGCTGCTGGACGAGCGGCCGCCGGGCGTCAGCGCAGCCGCCAACCCGAGCCGGCTCCTCTGCCCTGACCCGGCCAGCGCACTGCCGGGCGGCGACATCGCGGCCCTCCGGCACCAGCGGCAGACGCTGGCCGACGGCGGGCAGGCACAGGCCTGGGGCCTGTACTCCCGGACCGTCTGGCCAGACGACGCACTCCCCGCCTTCGCCGCAGTGCTCGAACTAGTTGCCGGCCACGTCGCCGAGGGCGGATATGGCGGCTATTACCGCGACATACGCAGCACGCAGGCCACGGCGTTCGACTTCGGCCCGCCGCGCGACCTGCCTGGCTAGCGTCGGGACGGCTGCGCTGCCGGTTCGTCCTCGCGCCGGCTTGGCTCGCTCGAGGACTCCAGTTGCCGCTCCCAGGCCGCAAAGTCGTCCTCGATGAGTCCGGGCGGCGGATCGTCCGTACGCAGCTCCCTGCCGCTTGGCGGCGGCAAGTCCTGCCCTGGCGGCCGTCTCGGCCCGCCGCCTCCGCCGCCGTTACCGCCGGGCCTCTTCCCCTGCCAGCCAAGGATGCCGAAGATCACCAGGACGAGCAGTATTCCTACATAACTGCCGATAACGATCAGCACGCCCTGCGGTGCATTTGGCGCATAACCGAGGCCGAGTTTCGCGTGGGGCACGAGTGCAAGCGTGTGAAGTGCGTGGTCAACTGCTGGCGGCATAAAAGACCTCCCTGCCACGACTCTCCCTAGCAGGCTAATCGACGCAGGTCCGGCGGGCTGGAGCCGGGGGGCAGATTCAGGGCCGGCCGGGGCCGGTCACGACTGTCGCGCGGCTCGAGCCCGACCGTGATAGCTATTTTTCCCCGCGCGGACTCAGCGCGGACGTTGTCCCTGGGTGGGCTCAGACCGGATGTCGGCGAGGACTTCGCTCACCGTGCGCTGCGCGAGTCGGGCGAATGCGGGGTTGGTCTGCGCGTAATACGGGATGATCAGCAGAGCCTGATGCAGCGCGTACCCGCGCGCGCGACTCCACGTGCCGTCATCGACGTCAAGGGCGTGCCGGAAAGCCTCCCGCCCGGCCGCAGTGAAAACGCTCCAGGCCGGGATGACGTCGGCGGCAGGGTCCCCCACTCCGGCCGCGCCGAAGTCAATGACAGCATGCAGCCGCCCGCCGCGGACGATCAGGTTGGGCCGCAGCAGGTCGGCATGAATCCAGACCGGCGTGCCGTCCCAGGCCGGAGCCTCGAGCGAACGCTCCCACGCCGCAGCGGCCGCGCTGTCGATGAGTGCCCGCCCCGACTCGATCGCGTCGCGTGTGGTGGCATCGAGTTCGAGCAGCGGTTTGCGTCCGCCTCTGGGCGCCGCGGCGTTGACGGCGACTCCCCGGAGCGCGAGCACGAACTGCGCGATATCTCGCGCCGCCTGCCGCTCGTCGTCAACCAGCTCGTCATCGTAAGGGCAGCCTTCGATCCACCGGTAGATGGACCACGGAAACGGGAACGAGCTCACGGGCTCGCCGACTGCCACCGGCTCGGGGATCTGCAGCGGCAGGTGCGGGGCAAGCTCCGGCAACCAGCGCCACTCGTGCTCCAGGTCCGGCACCCAGCGCTGGCGCCGCGGCAGCCGCACGTACAGGTCAGGGCCAAGCCGGTAGATCGCGTTCACGGTTCCGGTCGACTCGACCCGGCGGACCGGAAGCCCGGCCAGGTGCGGGAACTGCGCGGCGACCAGCCGGGCAACGAGCCCGGCGTCGATGTCGAACTCGCCCGCGTGCATCTTCGCCTGAGCCTCGCGTGGTTCCTCGGGGCCTTCGGCTGCCAGGAGCGCTGACACGCAGGGAAGCCTCGCACGAGGGCAGCCATCCGGGCCACCGGATATCTGCAGGCCCCCGGTCCCCCGGCTGGCCTCGCTGACCCGGCAGCGGGCAGACTCGTTCGTGGCGTGCGGCCATGAGGCGCCGCTCTGGCACCACCGTGACTTGGGGAGGCTGGGTGCACCAACTCGTGTCCGACGATGCGGCGGGGAGTGACCTGGAAGGCGTGCCGGGCGGGCTCCCGGCGGCTGGGGTTCGAGGGCACTTGGTGCCAGGGTGTCTCGCCCCTGCGGTCCGACGGAGCATGCGCCCCCGGTGAGCGGCGCGGACATAGCGGTCTCTAGCCTGAACATGCACGCGGGGGTCGGCAGCGCCGGGCAGCCATTCGACGTCGAGGCCGCGATCACGGGCCTGGACGCCGACTTCGTGGCACTGCAGGAGACCTGGTTCCCGGAGTCCGGGCCGGATCCAGTGGCCGCCGCCGCGGCAGCGCTCGGGGCCCGGCTGTTCCGGCTGCCGCTGCGGCCCGTGGCCAGCTTGCGCGCGATCGGAATCCCGGCCAACTCGGGACCCGGGCATTCAGGGCTGGCTGTCCTCTGCCGGCATCCCGTCATCAGCTACGAGCAAGCAGACCTGGGTCAGCTGCGCGGCGACCCGGTGCGACGGCACGCGCAGATCCTCACCATTGAGCTGCCCGACAAGTCGGTAGTCAGGATCGTCGCCACCCACCTGACCCACCGGCTCATGAGCCCCCTTCAGCTGGCTCGGCTGATCCGCCACCTCGATGCCACTCCGGTGCCGACGGTGATCGCCGGCGACCTCAACATGCCCGGCCTGCTCGCGAGCCGGGCGCGGAGTTACACGATGGCGGTCCGGGGCCGGACCTGGCCGGCGGAGTTGCCGGTCACCCAGCTCGACCACATCCTGGCGGGCCCCGGCATCGAGCCAGTCGGGGGAAGCGTGCTACCGCCGGCCGGGTCAGATCACCTGCCTGTACGGGCCCGGCTGCGGCTTACCCAGGCGGCTGGCAGCTAGCCGGATCGGCACCGGGCTGTCTGCGAGCAGCGCCGGGCGCTCCCTGGGATAGTCATGCGAGAGGGCTGTCGTTCATAGCGTCAAGGCGGGCGCCCGCTCATCGGCGGTCCCGCCACCCTTAGCCGGTCGCGCTAACGCCGAGCCCGCCGATCACAGTGAGTTCCTGACGGGTGAACTCGCCGGTAAGCAGCGGCATGGCCTTGGCGATGGCGGCTCGGGTCTCGGGCAGCTGGAGCGAGGCCGCGTGCCGGTCGGCCGACTCCCAGATCTCGATGACCCAGATCAGGTCGGCGTCGTCCGGGGCGATGCAGACCGCATACAGCTGGCAGCCGGCCACGCGAAGCCCGTCAGCCCCGGAGAGCAAGATGGTGATGACGTCGTCCCGGCAGCCTTCCCTGGCTCGCAAAGACCCGATGTAGCCATACGGCACGGCTCAAGTCCCCTCTCTGCAGTCAGAATTACAGGCATGTAATTCTGCTGTCGGTGCGGCGGAACTGTCGGAGGCGACCATTACTGTTTCATCATGTCCGACACGCAGGGGATGCTGGAGAGCCTCAAGGAAGACGTCCACGCTCTCAGCGACACTGTCGATGAGTTAGCGCACGTCTCACGCAGGCACACCAGGCAACTCACGTCGGTAGGCAAGCGGCTCGACCGTATCGAGACCCGACTGAACGAGCACGACCAGCGCTTCGACCAGATGGACCAGCGCTTCGACCAGATCGACCAGCGCTTCGACCAGATCGACCAGCGCTTCG
>JASIBJ010000453.1 GCA_030045215.1 Streptosporangiaceae bacterium
GAGTTGTCCCGCGTCCGGCACCGCCCGGCCTCGCCCAGCACTTACCCATCCGCCGGCGCGGCGCCAGCGGGTAGCGTGTCGGCAAGACGCTCAGGCTCCCGCATCCAGCGCCTAGTCCCCTCCAGATCTGCGTTAAGCGGCCGGTCGCAGGGCCGGGAGCGGGTTAGCCGGAGCCGACGTACGCTTCCCTCAGGTAGTCACTTACGGCCCGCTCCGGCACCCGGAACGATCGGCCGACCCTGATCGCCTCCAGTTCGCCGGAGTGCACAAGCCGGTACACGGTCATCTTGGAAACGCGCATGATCGCGGCCACTTCGGCCACGGTCAGGAACCTGACGTCGCTGAGCGGAGTAGCTTCTGCTGCCATTGGTAGCCCTCTTCCGACCGAGCTGGTACGCCGCGCGGGAGTGGCGCATCAGTCACGCCCGTCTCCAGCGTAAGTCCTGTATGGAAAAGGGCAACCCGTGCGAGCTCTGCCAATTCACGAACCCATCCACAACGGCGCCAGCGGCCGTTCCCCAGTCATTCACCCGCGCCCGGCGGCGTGGGCCGGGGGCCGGGCTGATCACCCGCCGCCGAGCTCCCGGCCCCGGTCCCTCGCGGCCTCGATCGCGGCTAGTACCGCGGCCCTGACTCCGTGCCGCTCCAGTTCCCTGATCGCGTTGATGGTGGTGCCGCCAGGGGACGTCACCGCCTCGCGCAGCAGCACCGGGTGTTCGCCGGAGTCGCGCAGCATCGTCGCGGCTCCGAATACGGCCTGCTTGACCATTTCCAGGGCGCTCGAGCGCGGCATTCCGAGCAAGATTCCCGCGTCCACCATGGCTTCGACCAGGAAATACACGTAGGCAGGACCGCTACCAGACAGCGCCGTGGCCGCGTCCTGCTGAGACTCGGGAATCCGCAGCACCTTGCCGACCGGGCGCAGCAACTGCTCGGCCCGGCGCAGGTGCTCCTCGGTGGCGCGGCTGCCCGGCGAGATAACGCTCATCGCCTCGTCGACCAGCACCGGGGTGTTGGACATCACCCGGACGACCGGGACATCCTCGGCCAGCGCGCGGCCTATGAATGCCGTGGTGATCCCGGCCGCCACCGAAATCACCAGCTTGTCGGGCGTCACAGCCGGGCGGATCTCGTCCAGGAGCGCGGCCATGTCCTGCGGCTTCACCGCGATGATGAGAGTCTGCCCGCGTTGCGCGGCGGGCCCGGCCGACAGCACCTCGATGCCGTAGGCGTCCCGCAAATGCTGGGCCCGGCCGTCATCACGGACGGCGGCGATAATCTCACCAGGTGCCACGACTCCGGCTCGCAGCAACCCGGAGATCAGCGCCTCGCCCATTTGTCCGGCGCCTAGGACGGCAATCATCCTGGCATGCTACCGGGGCCCGGATTACGCCGACCGGAGCCGGGCTAGTGGCGGGTGGCCAGGGCCCTGAGGAAGAAGGCGAGGTTCGCCGGGCGCTCGGCGAGGCGGCGAACCAGGTAGCCATACCAGTCGCTTCCATAGGGCAGATAGACCCTAACCCGCGCGCCGTCGGCGGCCAGCCTGGCCTGCTCGGCAGGCCGGATCCCGTACAGCATCTGGAATTCGAAACTGTCCTGTCCGCGCCCGCTCTGGCGAGCCCTGGCTCCGGCAATCGCGATCAGCCGCGGGTCGTGGGTGGCGAGCATCGGATAACCGGCCCCGTCAAGCAGGATTCGCATGCACCTGGCGTAGGACAGGTCGACGTCCGCCTTCGCCGCAAGCCCCACGCCTTCCGGCGCCTTGTAGGCGCCCTTGCACAGCCGGACCCTCGATCCGGCCGTGGCGAGCTGCCGACAGTCGTCCGCGCTGCGGCGCAGGTATGACTGGATGACGCAGCCCAGGTCGGGGAAGTCGGCCCTCAGCTCGCCGACCATTCGCAGCGTCGCCTCCACCCTCGGGTGGTCCTCCATGTCGACGGTCACCGTAGTTCCGGCGTTCCTGGCCGCGGCCGCGATCCTCGAGATGTTCTCCGTTGCCGTCTTCTGGCCGTGTTCGGCCAGTCCGAGGCCGACGGCGGTCGGCTTGACCGAGACCTCCGCCCGGCCGCCGATCGCCAGGCCGGCCGCGGATAGCTGGCCGATGAGGCGGACGTACTCCTCCGCCACGCCCGCAGCCTGCTCGGGATCGACGGTGTCCTCGCCGAGGAAATCGATGCTGACATCGAGACCGTCGGTTACCAGCCGCTCGGAGACGGTAAGGGCGTCGGCAGCCGTCTCGCCGGCAACGAACCTGGCCACGACGTCGCGCGTGAGCGGGTTAGCCATGATCAGCTCACGAGCCTGAGTACTGGCCGACAGGGCCAGGAGCACTTGGCGCAGCACTGCGGGTGACCTCCAGTGAACAGCGTTGTCCGCTGTCGGCTCAGGCTACTCGCGAGGACGCCCGATAAGGTCGCCACGCGGGCGTTTGAGGGTGATCTCCACATTAGCCCCTGCGTCCGGCGAGACAATGACCTCCTGGGCCGCGGCTATGCCGTCGGCCTGCAGCGTGGCCTCGGTTGGCACCGTGCGCTTGACCAGCGCCAGCGCGATCGGCCCGAGCTCGTAGTGACGCCCAGAGGATCCGACGAAACCGACGTCGGCGTCGCCAAGCCGCACGGAGCTGCCGTGGGCAGGCAGTCGGTCCTCGCTGCCGTCGAGGTGCAGCAGCACTAGCCTGCGCGGCGGGTGACCCAGGTTGTGCACGCGCGCCACCGTCTCCTGGCCGCGATAGCAGCCCTTGTTGAGGTGCACGGCGGTCTCGATCCAGCCCACCTCGTGCGGGATCGTGCGTTGGTCGGTGTCCAGTCCGAGCCGGGGCCGCCCGGCCGCGATCCGCAGCGCCTCGTGCGCCCATATGCCCGCGAGGGCAGCGCCGGAAGACCGAAGCCGTGCCACCACATCCGGCAGGCTGGCCCTCGCGATGATGAGGTCTGTCGTGGCACCGGTCTTGATCTGCGCCTGCGTCGCGATGTCGAATCTGGCCGGGGTAGCCGGACCCAGGACAGTCAGCACGGCGTAGTCGGCCGACACGTCCTCCGCCTCAACCCGCAGCATGAACTTCATCGAGGTCAGGAACTCCAGCAGCCCGGCGGCGGTGCCCGGCTCGACGTGCGCCCAGATTGCCGTGCCGTCGTCGGTCAGCGTGAGATGGTGCTCTATCCGGCCTTGCGGACTCAGCACCAGCGTCTGCGCGCCCTCACCTGGAGCGAGCCGCTCTAGGTGCTGCGTCGAGAGACTGTGCAGCCACCCGAGCCGATCAGGGCCGGAGATCTTCAGAACGGGCCGGTGCGACACGTCCACGACGCCCCACCCCGCAACGATTGCCCGCTGCTCGGCGTACGGGTCACCGTAGTGGGCCGCGACCCCCGAGTCAGGCGGGTCCGCCGGGACGGCACCAGGCTCGGCCAGCAACGGGCTGTTCACGATCCAAGGCTATGCGGCCGGGTGCGCTCTGCAAGCCCAGGGGACCTACGGCCGGCAGCTGTCAGCCTGGGGGACGACCCCCGTACCCCGACGGCCTACGGCCGGCAGCTGTCAGCCCGGGGGACGACCCCCGTACCCCCGTACCCCCGACGGCCTACGGCCGGCAGCTGTCAGCCCGGGGGACGACCCCCGTACCCCCGTACCCCCGACGGCCTACGGCCGACAGGAGGAACACAGCCCGAAGACGGTCAGGTGCCCGACATCGGTGAGGAAACCCTCGGTCCGGTCCAGCGCCGCTACCAAGGGCGCCGCGGCCGCCTTGTCGAGCTCGGTGATGCGTTCGCACTGCTGACAGACCAGGTGCACGTGCTCGGCCTCGGCGGCCAGGTGATAACGCGGGGCGCCGTGGCTGAGGTGGGTGTGGGTGACCAGGCCCAGCTGCTCGAGCAACTCGAGCGTCCGGTAGACGGTGGAGACGTTCACCCCGCGGGCGGTCTGCCGGACATCGGCAAAGATCTCCTCGGGGGTCGCGTGCTTAAGCCTGGATACGGCTTCCAGAACCAGCTGGCGCTGTGGGGTGACGCGATATCCGCTAGCCCGCAGCGTGTCATCCCACTTCTGCGTCATAGACCGAGTCTAGTGACGGCCAGACGATAACGCGCTTGCCTGCGGCAGCCGCCCTGACGTAGCGTTCACGCTAACGCAGGAAAGGAGGTGGTCCAACAGAATGCATAGATGTCGGACTTGCGAGGTGGCTGTCAGCTAGCCGCCGCCTGCGTGAACCCTGAGCGCTGCTGAGGTGATGGCGGCGGTTGGCTAATTCACGGCAGACACCGGACCCCCGGGCCGACCGGCCTGTCCAGCCGGTCCCCGTTGGCCATTCTTACTTTTGGGTAAGTTTGCGCTGCGGGAGAAGCCCGGGGGCTTCTCTTTATCGGCGACGCGCCCCGTCTCACGGGATAATGACCACTGCCCGGCCCGCCCGCTGCCACGAGCGCTGACAGCGCGGAAGGCCACCCCCGGTGTCGCCTGAGGAAGCCTGCCCATGACGTCAGCCCGCCGCGCCTGTCTCGCTGCCGTCGTCACCGCCGCGCTGGTGCTGACGGCTGCCGGAGGAGGACACCTCGTTCCCGCCCAACACCGCGGTCAATGGGCAGCCGCGCCGGCGACGGCATGGCCCGGAGGGCCGATCGTGCGCGTCAGCTTGCCGCACGCCGCGGCGGCGGCCGAGCCGGCCGTCAGCAACATCAGCTCGCTGGGATCACTGAACTGGGCCGGCTATGCAGTCAACCGCACGGGCGTCCGCTTCGACTCCGTCCAGGCCACATTCTTCGTGCCGTACCTGACCTGTTCGAAGGCGCTTGGCCTGACCCTGTCATCGGACTGGGCCGGGTTAGATGGGTTCGTCGGCAAGCCGGACTCGGTGGAGCAGGGCGGGGTCGGCGCTGACTGCAGCGCTGCCGGAAAGGCCACGTATTACGCGTGGTGGGAGATGTTCCCCGAGCCGGCGACGAAGGCCGCGCTCATTGTCCGCGCCGGTAACTCGATCACCGCCGTGGTCTCCTACGACCCCGCGCACAAGGACTTCCGCATCACGCTCACCGACAACACCACGGGCGGGCGGTTCTCGGTGACGCGCAGCTGCCCCGACGTCAAGATCAACAAAAAGGCGGTGACCTGCCCGCGCAGCTCGGCCGAGGTGATCTCCGAGGCCCCGGCCACCGGCACAAGCGCGCAGAAGGTGGTCATCGCCCATCTGTCCGACTACGACGCGGTGAGCTTCGGCGTGGTCGCTATTGGTGACGCCTCCGGGCAGCGCGGGGCGCTCGTATCCGGTCACTGGAGCACGACCAGGATCATCCAGCTGCGCTCGTCGGGCGCGATAGTCGCGCTGCCGACGGCGACGCAGGCCGCGACGTTCGACAACTACTGGTTGCGGGAGAACTGACCGGCGGCAGGTTTGGGGCTCGGCCGCGACGCTACCGGCCGAGGCCCGGCCGGGCGACGCTAGCGGCTCAGGCGACGCGCTTGAGTTGCGCGGAGACGTGGGACTGCAGGGGCTGACCGACCGCGGCCATGTCGTAGGCCCAACCGAGGTCGGGGCCGATCAGGCCGTAAAGCCGCCTGCCCGCGGTGACCTCCTTGGCCGTAGCCGTCCGGACCACGGCGTCCGTGGCCATCTCGATCTTGGTGCCGGTCTGCTGGCCGATATAGATCTCCGTGATCCCGGTCGGGTGCGCGAGCACTACCTCAAGCCCGCCGTCGGCCTGGGGCCGCCAGAACCCGGTTTCCATCGCGAGTGGCCGACCGAGGGTGCCGTCTTCGGCGAGCAGCCAGGTCCGGCTCACGTAGATGAGGAATGGCTTGCCGTTATGGCTGAAACTGATCTCCTGGCCGAAGTTCGCGCTCTCGATGGTGGGATAGCCGACCACGCCGGCGCCTTCCCACCGGCCGAGCAGAAACCGCAGCTGGGTCAGGCTCGGGTGCAATTCGTAGTCCTCGGGCGGCCCATCGGGGCCGCGTTCTGGTGTGCCCATCGGAAGATCCCGTCAGTGGTCAGGTTGCCCGTCAGGTCCGTCGGTGCCACTGCGGCCCAGGGCGAGCGTCAGCAGCAAGCAGGCGACAGCGATGGCCCAGAAGGTGCTGACCAGCACGATGCTGCAGATCAGTACGGTCATTCTGCGAATGTAAGGCAGCAATCCGGCCGAGTACGGCACGCCACGCCGCCCGGTCCCCTCGACCAAGTTTCGTCGGGACGGAGCCTTGGGACAGGTAGAGGGCCCCTCATGTTCCGAGGCGAAGAGAACCCACTCGCCGGATCCCCGGCACATATGCGCGGCGGCGCGCGCTAGGGTGCCTGCCATGAGCTCCCGCGCGCTTGTAGTAAAAGTCACCGTCGGCAAGGAAGAACCGGAACGCTGCAACCAGGCCTTCACGGTGGCCGCCACCGCCGCCTCAAGCGGCGTGCCGGTGTCGTTGTGGCTGACCGGCGAGTCCGCCTGGTTCGCCCTGCCGGACGGCTGCCAAGACCTTGAGCTACCGCATGCGGCCCCGCTACCCGAGCTGTTTGCGAGGATCCTGGCCGAGGGAACCGTGACGGTATGCACGCAGTGCGCGGCCCGCCGTGAGATCGGCGAGGAAGATGTGGTTAAGGGAGTCAGGATCGCTGGCGCAGCCACGTTCGTGGCCGAGGTGCTTGCCGAGGGAGCACAGGCTCTCGTCTACTGAGGCTGGCCCGTCAGCCGGTTGATGTCGTCGCGGCCAGCCGCTCGGCCCGAAGCTGCCTGGCCCATTCCTCGGACACTGTCGGCAGCGGCGCGAGCGGACCGACAGCCCAGCCGAGGAGAAGGTCGGCGAGCCCCGGGTTGCGCGCGAGCGCGGGCCCGTGGAGGTAGGTGCCCAGTATTTTCCCCGTGTATGCGCCTTCTGTACCGTCGCCGTTGCCTACGCCCAGCGTCACCCGGGCGAGGGGTCGCGCGCCTTGGCCGATCTTGGTGACGCCCTGGTGGTTCTCGAACCCCGTGAGCCTCGGCACGCCCAACGCGGGGTCGACGTCCGCCACGATCTCGCCGACCCCGCGACGCTCGCCGCGTCCGCTGGTCACGTCCAGGATGGACAGACCGGGAAGGCGCTCGCCGTCGACGCCGCCGAACTCGCGCCCGAGGAGCTGATATCCGGCACACACGGCGAACACCACGGCACCGCGCTCGGCGGCGCGGGCCAGTCCACCGTCGGCGCGCAGCCTGGTGGCCGCCAGAATCTGGGGCAGGTCCTCGCCGCCGCCAAGCAGGTAGATGTCGCCGTCTTCAGGAACCGGCTGGTCGGCGTTTACTTCCACGGCCTCGACCTGGATATCGCGAAGCGACGCACGGCGGGCCAGCACAAGCAGGTTCCCCCGGTCGCCGTAGGTGCTGAGCAGGTCGGGATAGACCCAGACCAGCCGGACCGGGCGCTCGCCGTGGGCTCTGATGGGCTGTGTCACGCGGTCCCCTCCGGCATCATTCGGTCCGGCCAAGCACGGCGCGGATCTGCTGGAATGCCGTGTAGTTGGCGATCACGTCAAGCTCGCCCTCCGGCACGCGGTCTACCGCGTCCTCTATTCCGTCGGCGAGTTCGAAGTCGATGTCGTCGGCTTCCAGCCGGACCGCGAGATCCAGCCGCCGCTCGCCGGCAACAAGGACCGGGCGGCCCCGTAGCACTCGGTAGTCGACGTCCCATAGCCAGGACGTGTCCTTCCCGTCGGGCACCTGGGCGTTGACCGCCAGGAGCACCGGAGCAGGAGCAGGCGTTAGCACGTCGAAGGCTTCCAGCCACCCGGCCGGGTTCTTGGCCAGCAAGAGCCTGATCTTGCGACCGCGGCGCAGGACCTGGGTGTAGCGGCCGGCCACGGAGGTTACCTTCCGCAGGTGAGGCAGGGCCTGCTCGACGGGCACGCCGAAGAACGCCCCCACGGCGAGCGCGACGACGGCATTGGACCGGTTCGCGCGGCCTGGCAGGGCCAGGTCGAGCTCGCTGACCTGGCCGGCGTCATCGATGACCGACTGGCCGCTGAGTACCCAGCTCGTCGGCGGCCGGGCGAAGCGGCACTCGCCGCACCGCCACCCGAGCTCATCCCGGCGCAGGTGCGATCCGCATTCCGGACAGCACCACGAGTCCTCGTGCCACCGCTGGCCCGCGGCCACCCAGGTCACCCGCGGTGCGAGCGAGGCCGCCCAGGCGACCAGCGGATCGTCGGCGTTAGCCACGACCTGGCAGCCCTCCGCGTCGGCCAGTGCCCTCCGCCAGCGGCGCGCGGTCATCCAGATCTCGGCCGCGCGGTCCATCTGGTCGCGGCTCAGGTTCAGCAGCACGACCACCCTGGGCCTGGTGGCCTCGATGACCGCCGGCAGGTAGCGCTCATCGACCTCAAGCGCCGCGTACGGGGCGTCCTGGGCCCGCCCGAGCGCGGAGGCCAGTCCGGCCTCCATATTCGCGCCGAACGCGTTGCTGGCGACCTCCTGGCCGAGCGAGCCGAGCGCCGCCGAGATCAGCCTGGTGGTAGTCGTCTTGCCGTTGGTACCGGTAACGAGGACGACTTGGCGGTCCTCTGCGAGCAGCCGGAGCAGGTCAGGCTCTACCCGCAGGCCGAGCACGCCACCGATGACTGATCCGTCGCCGCGGCCGGTCAGCCGGGACACTCGGCCCGCCGCGCCGCTAATCGACGTAGCGAGGCGCGCGCGCAGCGGGAGCTTGCTCATAACGGCCGATGCTATCCGCCGGCGGCGTCTGGCTGGTGCCATCCGCCGGTGCTGTCCGGCTGGCACTGTACGGCTGGCACTGTCCGGCTGGCACTGTCCGCCGTGCTACCCGCCCGCGGCGTCCGGCTCGGAGGCCGCGAGGACGCTCGCCTGATCGTCGGAGCCGACGATGAACCGGCGCGGCCAGGAAAGTATCGCCTCGAGCCAGCCGGTGACCCCCATCTCGCCCGCGGCCTTGCGCAACTGGCCGCGGTGGCTGACGCCGATGGCGACGACCGCGAGGTCCTCGATGAACTCGCTCTGATCATCCTCGCCGAGCAGCGCCGTCCAGGCGAGCAGCCGGTTGCGGGGCACCTCCATCGACAGGGCGTGCCGCCGCAGGCCGCTGATCCGCTGGCCGACCTTCACGCCTGGGCGGTCGGCCAGGCCCGCAAGTGCGTAGTCAAGCTGCGGTGCGGGCGCAAACGGATCCGGCGCCTGCCCGTCGAGCGGGCAAACCCGCTCAAGCTCGTGCAGCCACTGCAGTTGCGGTATCACCCACATCGGCCCGGCCATTGTGCCCGCCCCTTTGCCGCCGCCGAGCATCCCGGCGGCATGCTCCGCACAGGTCGCGGCGAGCTCCTGCGGATTGAGGCTGATCCGCAGGGCCTGCTCTCGGCCCCGCAGGGACCGGTCAAGCGCGGCAGCCAGCAGGCACTCGCGGAGGCGGGGCTCCAGGCTCGCCCACCGCTCCCGGAGCGGAATCGGCACTCGCGGCCGCGGCCGGTTCGTGAGGAAGGCCAGCACGTAGGCCTCCGTCCATACTCGCAGCCACGCATCGCCCGGATCGGCGGCGAGCAACTCGGCGGAGCGGATCTCGGCCAGCGTGCACGGTCGCTCCCCCCTGCACGACCTGCCGCACGCGGCCGATCGCCGGCCGGCCAGCAAGGCCGATCCGGCCGGTGCGTCATCGGCCGGGGCGCGCGCGGCCGGCTCGCCTTCGACCGCGCTGCCGGCGGTACCCGCGCCGTTCTCGTCGAAGGGCACCCGGATCCGCAGCGGCCGGTCCATGCCATCGCCGAAAACGGCGGCCTCGCCCGGCATCATCGAGACCACCTGCCTGGACTGGTTGTCGTCCAGGTTCATCGTGGCGCCGACGAGACGGCGATCGTCGTCGGCCGGCAGCCTGTGCATGATCTTGAGCGCTGTGTTCTTCACCGCGTCCGGCACCAGCTTGGCCGGGATCTGCTCGGCGATGATGATTCCCTCGCCGTACGCGCGGATCTCCGCCAGCATGCTCGCGAACAGCTCGACCGCGTGCCCGCTGGCGCCCTCCCGTCCGGCCCGTAGCAGCCGGTGCGCTTCCTCCACGACGATGACGTGGCGCAGGATCTGGTCGTCAGCCTGGCGCGCCCGCAACCGCAGGTGCTCGACGATCCGGATCAGCACAGTTCCGATGAGGAACGCCTTATCCTCGTCGTTGGCGATGTCTTCGAGCGCGAGCACGATGTCCTGGCTGAGCAGCTGGCCTATGTCGGCCGGGTGACCGCCCTCGAAGAACCGGCCGGCCGAGCCGGTGCGCAGCGACCGCAGCCGGACGTCCACGAATCCGCGCACGTCGGCCTGGAGCTCGGGCCCGTAGCCGACGTCGCCGATGACCGACAGTGCGGCCGCCTGCAGCCTGGCTAGCGTCGGCACCGCGGGCGGCGCGGCGGCATCGGCGCGCCCGGCTCCGGTCTGCGGGTCCCAGCCGCACTCTTCGTAGGCACGCTGCAGGGCCTGCGAGATGATCTGGGGGAACGGCTCTTTGGCGTCGAACGCGGCAAGGAACAGCGCGCGGACCATGTCGATGTGGGCCTGGACCGGGTAGCCGGGCTCGGGGGACAGCGGGCTGAGCGACAGCGGCAGCGAATGCGGATCGCCCGGGCTGATCACGGTAACGGGCGCGGCACCGGAGCGCCTGGCGGCCAGGGCCGCGTACTCGGACTTCACCGGCTCGATGGCCAGCCAGCCGACTCCGGCCTTTGTGAGTTGGTCCAGGATGTGCCGGACGGTCTGGGACTTGCCGGCACCGGTCGCCCCCGTCACCAGCGCGTGCCGGTTCACGGTCGTCAGCGGCACCCTGAGCAGTCCGACCGGGC
>JASIBJ010000454.1 GCA_030045215.1 Streptosporangiaceae bacterium
TTCTGGATCCGGATGAGGTCGGCGCTGTGCGGGGGAGGATCGGCTTCAAAGTCGAAGTCCGCGGCCGGGAACAGCAGGTGGGCCTTCACGACGTCAGCCTGCCTTTGAGCTGCTCATAGGTGACGTGGTGCTTGTCCGCGATGGCCAGCGCGTAGGCCAGTCCGTCGGCCGGCTTGCGCACGACCTTGTAGGTCCGCTCCGCGGGGTTGCCTGGCACGATCGTGCTGGCCATGCTGACCACCGACGGGGCCAGCGATGCCAGCTCGTCGACGAACGTGACGTAAATGCACACCAGATCCAGGTCGATGACCTTCGCCAGGACCTTCTCGCCCAGGAACCTGGCGTCGCCGAGCGTGGTAGACGTGAAGATCTCGTTCATGATCACGATGCTCTGGGGCGTCGCCGAGAGGAGGGCCTTCTGGATCCGGATGAGGTCGTCTTCCAGCTTTCCTGTGAGGTTGGCGATGTCCTCCTCCCGCTCGAAGTGGGTGAAGATCCGGTCGTATCGCAGCAGGCGCGCTGCGCTGCCAGGTACGGGGCAGCCCGTGCTCGCCAGGTGATGGAGCTGGCCGAAGGTCCGCGCGAAGGTCGTCTTGCCGCCCTGGTTGGGCCCTGTGACGACGATCACGCGCTCTGGCCCGGTGAGGTCGAACTCGTTGGTCACGACGGCCTTGCCGGCCGGGGTCAGCTTGGCCGCCAGCGCCAGGTCGAAGGTGTCGCGGGCGAAGATGTGCTGGCCGGCCTCGGTGAGCTCCGGGTAGCAGAGGCTGAGTCCGGCCGAGCGCAGCGGCCTGACGTAGTCGAGGTAGGCCAGGTAGAACTGCAGCTCGCGGGTGAACTGGCTGATCACCGGGTCGGAGAACCCCGCGTGCCGCGCGTAGTAGCTGGTGAGCGCGGAGAACTCGCGCGGGAAGAGCCTGGCGACGAGTTCCGCGATCTGCGCGCCGACATGGGTCATGCCAGGCCAGGTCCGGTACTGAATCAGGTAGTCCTTGGCCGCGCCCTGCTGGAATCGCTCGAATGTCTTCTCGATCTCGGCGCTGTAGTCGGGCACCCCCTCGTACCGGCTGACGTCGACTCTCGGGCCCCTGATCCGCACCTGGTACATGACCTGGCCGAGGTCGGCCTTGACGCTAGCGGTGTCTGCCGCCAGCGTCGTGAACGCGGCTGACTCGACGTAGCCGGTCAGGTAGTCACGGAACGACAGCAGGCCCCTCGAGGCGATCGGCCGTGCGGCCAGATCGTTCGCCAGTGCCCGTACCGCGTCGCAGTAGATCACGCCGGCGTCGAGGAACCAGCCTTCACGCTGGTGACGTGAGGACATCTTGGCCAGCTGCGTCAGGTGCACGCGAACCTGGCGCATCCGCTCGCTGAACTGTGCGGCTGCCTCGAACAGCGCGGTATCTTCCAGGTCGCGGAATACCTCGTGCCGGAACTCGACGGTCTCGATGTCCTTAGCCTGGTGGTAGAGGAGCTCGGCGATCAGGTCGCGCTCTTCCCGCTCGCCGGCGACAGCCTCGATGATCTGGTCCAGGTTCAGGTCGGGTACGAAGCCCTCAACCGCCAGATCGTCCTCCCGAGCTGCCGGATCGCGCTCGGGCTGGGATGTTGTCTTCGCACCGGAGAGCAGGCTGGTGAACCCTGGGCGTGCTGGTTCTGGCTGAGGCAGCACCGTGGTGCTGCCGGACGAACGGCTTGAGCCGCGCGCACGGGCGGGCTGAGAGCTACCCGGCCGGCTGTCCGGGGCCGGCCTCTTCGCGGGCGTCTGATCTGGCATCGGCTGCTCCTATCGTCGCCGCATGAGCGATCAACAGGAGCCATCAGCCATCAGTGGCGGTTTCCTCGACGGGCCCCATCGCCAATGACCACTTTACGTTCCGGCACGGCCGCCAGCGCGTCGCCTCGGCCCGCTGTCGCTCCAACTCGGCGCGGCTCGGCACGGTGAGTCAGGGTACGCATCTGCATCGGGATGTCGTGCTCGGGCCAGGTCGTGAGCTCCAGGCGCTCGACCTGCCGGAACGAGAGCTTGCAGGGCGCTCTACCGCCGCACTGAGGGGCGGCGGTCGATCGCCGCCACGATGATGGCCGCGAAGATCACGGAGAGGATGAATCCGGCGAGCAGCGAGTAGCGGTAATGCAGGCCGATCGCGTAACGGGCGACCAGGCCACCCAGGAACGACCCGGCCAGGCCGACCAGCGCGGTCCGGATCAAACCGATGGGGTTGGGGCCGGGCACGAGCAGGCGCCCCAGCCCGCCGATGATCAGGCCACCGATCGCCAGCCATATGAGCAGCAGGAGCATGCCTTGATGGTACCGCCTGACCCGAGCCGGCTGGTCCTCCCAGAGCTCCGATACTTGGACAAACGTGAGATTCAGGCTGGTAGCGCGCGCTCTTCGAGGAGCACTCGGTGCCGTTCGGAGATCGCACGTTAGTGAGCCCGGTTCTCGCGGGCCGGATCGGCCGGCCCGCCTCTCTCGCGGGACTGCCTGCAGGTTGTCGCACTCCCTGTAAGTTGTGCGGTGCATACCAGGCCAAAGCGACCGCGAAAAAGCCGAGAACCTACAGGGAGTGTGAGAACTGACAGGGAGTGGGTGCCGGACGAGATCGTGTCTCTAGACTGGCGGCGTGCTAAACCTGACCGACGAGCAGTCGGCCGCTGTCGCCGGCCGGCTGCAGAGCGAGAGCATTGCCTGGATAACCACGGTGGCCGGTGATGGCCAGCCGCAGTCATCGCCGGTGTGGTTCTTGTGGACCAACGACGTCTTCCTGATATATGCGCAACCGCACTCGTGGAAGGTGCGCAACATTCAGGCCAACCCGCCGGTGTCACTGCATCTCAACAGTGATGACGCAGGCGGCCAGATCGCCACGTTTGAGGGCACAGCTGTGGTCAGCGAGTCGAGCCGGCCGGTCAATGAGGATGAGGCCTACCTCGACAAGTACCGCGACCAGATCGCGGCCATCGGCACGACGCCAGAGCAGATGGGCGCAGAGTACTCAGCCGCCATCCTCATTACCCCAACGCGCGTTCGGGTCTACTGACGGCTGCTGCGCCCGGCACCACTTCCGGTACGCAACGCCGTGACTACCGCGGCGATGTCCTGCGGGTCGTGCTGGTACGGCGCGTACAGCGAGACCCTCGTGATCACGTCAGCGAAGCGGGCCCGCAGCGCGGCTGCGACCTCGGCCGGGCTCCCGGCGACCGCGAACGCCTCGAGCACGTCGTCGCTGATCAGCGTGCCCATCTCGGCCCAGGCCTGCCGACGGGATAGCGCGTTCAGCTCATCGGCCAAGGCGCCCCATCCGTGCAGTTCGAGGACCGGCTTGTATGCGGGCGTCGACCCGTAGAACGCAATCTGTGCGCGCACGCCGGACTCAGCCGCCGACCGTGCTTGCGAGTCCTCACCCAGCACCACGAACACCGGCAGGCTCAGCTCGAACCCGTCGAGGCTGCCGCGGGCCTCAAGCAAGGCGGGCAGCGTCCGTTCCCGCAGGTAGGCCTCCGTGGTGAAGCTATGGCACAAGATGCCGTCGCCGACCCGGCCGGCCACCTTCGTCATCAGCTCGCCGACCGCGGCGAGCAGGATCGGCGGGTTCCCGTGCGGGTTCGGTCCCGGATTGAAGAAGTCAGTCATCAGCGTGTGGTGGTAGAACTGCCCGCGGAACGCCAGTCGCTCGCCGCTCGCCCATGACTGCCAGATCGCGCGGACCGCGGCAATGAACTCCTCCATCCGGGCGGCCGGATGACTCCACGGCATCGAGAATCGGCGTTCGATGTGCGGTCGCACCTGAGAGCCGAGCCCGAGCTGGAAGCGGCCGCCCGAGATCAGCTGGATATCGTTGGCCAGCACCGCGGCACTCATCGGGTTCCGGGCGAAGGCAACCGCGATGCCGGAATGCAGCGTGATCGCGGAGGTGGCGCGGGCGGCCAGCGCCAGGGACGTGAAGGCGTCGTGCTTGGTCTCAGGGACGCCGAATCCGTCGTAGCCGGCCGCCTCCGCGGCCACCGCCGCCGCCTCGATCTGGTCCGGCGTCGCGGCTGTCCCCGCGCCCGCATCTACCCGCATTGCTCCGCCCTCCGGCAACGGATCTAGCCGTGGCCCTCTTCGCCCGGGCACTAAGGCACCAAGGCACCTGGACGCCCCGCCGGCGACTATGCCATCCTCCACGGAAATGGCCGCAAATGCGCGCAGTGAGAGGCCCGCCTGATGGTCAAGATCGTAGATCACGGCACCTGGCAGCTTGGGGTCGCGGACGAGGGTCTCCACGTGCCTGGCCAGGAACAGCTGTGGAATGAGT
>JASIBJ010000455.1 GCA_030045215.1 Streptosporangiaceae bacterium
CGGCTTGCCCATGCTGCCTGCCTTGCCGTCGATGAGACTTGGCCTTGCCTCGCTTACCAGGCACCTGGTACTGCCCATCTCGCGGTCCGCGCGATTGACCAGGATGCTCCGCCGCGAGGCGGCGCAGGCCCCGAACCATGCTAAGACCGGCCAGGCAGTGCAGTTGCCGGTCTCATAGAACCCAAGCCGCCTGAAGGCTAGCTGAACAGAGGCTCTTCGCGCCCTTAGCGCCACGTGCAGGTCAACACGAGGACTAGCGGTGTCCAGCCTTCTTGCACCGCGCAACCAGTGATGGCTATCGTCTTGGGGCATGGTGGCCCTCACTGACAATCGCGGCGCGCGGCTAGGCGCGCTCGTCGCTCTCATCTGCATGGGGCTTGCCGCGGCTGGCTGCGGCAGTTCCTCACCGTCCAGCACCTCCTCGAGCAAGAAGCCCACGGTGACTGGAACCGCGAACGTCGCGTACGCGTCCTCGCTTCAGTACCTCAACACGAACGTGGTCAGCCCGGCCTTCACAGCGGCGACGGGCTATAAGTACGTCGGCACGAGCGGAGCCGCCGGCACCCTGTCGTCGGAGATCGCGGCCAACGAACTACCGGCCGTGAACGTGTTCGAGAGCGTGGGCTCTGACAACATCACCCCTCTTGAGCCGAAATACACCAAATGGTACGTCCAGTACGCGGGCAACCACATCGTGCTGGCCTACAACCCGAACAGCAAGTACGCCCCGGAGTTCGAGGCGATCGCCAGCGGCAAGAAGCCACTGGCGGACCTCTTCACGCTGCTGGAGACACCCGGCCTTAAGCTCGGCCGGACCGACCCCAACATCGACCCGCAGGGCCGGTACTTCATCGAGATGCTCGAACTCGCGCAGATGTACTACCACCTGCCGTCCGGCACCGTGACGAAGATCATCGGCAGCCCGCTCAACTCCTCGACGTCGTCGCAGATCTATGCCGAGTCCTCGCTCGACTCGGTGCTGGAGGCCGGTGAGCTTGACGCCGCTAGCGCCTACTACACGCAGGCGGTCGAGCTGCACCTGCACTACATCACCCTGCCGGACGCCATCGACCTCGGCGTCCCGGCCGATGCCGCGCAGTACGCGAAGGCGGCGATCACCACGACGAACGGAACGGTCCACCACGGCGCGCCGCTGGTACTCGACATCACGATCATCGGCAAGGCGACACCGGCCGCGATCGCGTTCGTGAAGTACACCCTGTCGCCTGCGGGCATCGCCCAGTACAAGGCGGGCGGTTTCACCTTGTACACGCCCACGGGTTACGGGAGCGGGATTCCTTCCGCAATCAGCAGTGAGCTGGGCAGCTAGCCCAGCCGCAGCCGCTGGCGGTGCTGTCCGGGGGTCGGAGCCTCCCGGGCAGCCCGCCGGGCCAGGCCGTGCCTCCGCACTGCCGCAGACCGTCCGTTCGTCGTCTGGCATCGTCAGTGTGTTTGCGGCCCTGGTGGTGTGGGTTGCCCTGCTCGGGCCGGTCATCACGCTGCTCACCCACATTTCCGGCAGCGCGATCCATACCGCGCTGACCGCGCCGGGTGCGCTGCAGCCGCTCGTCACCTCGCTCGAGTCAGGCGCGGTCACGCTGGCCGTCCTCGGCCTGGTCTGCACGCCGCTGGCATGGAAGCTGGCGCGGGGGACGCTGCCGTTCCCGCGGATCTGGGAAGCCGGCATCCTGTGCAGCCTGCTGCTTCCGCCGCTGGTCATCGGCCTGTTGCTGATCTTCATGGTCGGCCCCTACACGCCGATCGGACAGCTCATCGGGCACCTGAACCTGTCGGCGACCAACACATTCCTGGCCCTGGTCATCGCCGAGGTGTATGAGTCGGCCCCCTACTACGTGCTCGGCGCGGTCGCGGCTTTCAGCGCCGTTGAGCCCCGGATGGAGCAGCAGGCGGCCCTGCTCGGAGACCGGCCCCGCCGGGTGTTCCGGCGGGTCACCCTCCCGCTGGCAGCGCCGGGCCTGGCCATGGCGCTTGCGGTAGCCTGGGCCAGGGCAATGGGAGCATTCGGGGCTGTCATCGTCATCGCCTACCACCCGTACGGGCTGCCGCTGCAGATCTGGACGACGCTGCAGCTCACCGGGCTGCAGACCGCGCTGCCTTATGCCCTCGTCCTGCTGGTGGTGGCCCTGCCGTTGCCGCTGGCCGCCTACATCTGGAGCGCCCGTGCTCGAGGCCGACGTCAAGGTTGAGCGCCGCGAGTTCACGCTGCGCGCGGCCATCAGCGTCGCGCCGGGGGAGCGCCTGGCCCTGTTCGGCCCGTCCGGGGCCGGGAAAACGACACTGCTGGAGACCATCGCCGGGCTGGTGCAGCCACGCCACGGGCGGGTGACCCTGGCCGGGCGGGTGCTGACGAGCACCGAGCGGCCGCAGGTCGCGGTCCCCGCGTGGCGCCGGCAGGTAGGCCTGCTACGGCAGGACCCCGGTCTTTTCCCTCACCTGTCGGTTCGCGACAACCTCACCTATGCTCGCAGCGCCGACCCTTCCGAGAGCGAACTGGCCGGCCTGGCGGACGCGCTCGGCATCAGGGCGCTGCTGAAGGCGATGCCGGCCCGGCTGTCCGGCGGCCAGCAGCACCGGGTGGCGCTTGGCCGGCTGCTACTCGCGCACTGCCGGGCGCTGCTGCTTGACGAGCCGTACTCCGGACTCGACGCCGCGCTGCGCCGGTCCCTGACCGCGCTAGTCGTGCGCATGGTGACCGAGCGCGACGTGCCGGCGGTGCTGGTGGCACACGAACTGCCGGACGCGCAGGCGTTCGCGACCCGGATGGCCGTGCTCGACAGTGGTGCCGTGCTGCAGGTGGGAGGCCCGGACGAGGTCGTGCTGCGGCCGGCCTCGCGGCGGGTCGCCGAGCTGGTCGGCTACCTGGGCTTCGTGCCCGCACCGGGGGAGCGGCCAGGCTCCGTGGCCGGCATTCACCCGGACCGCGTGCAGGCCGGGGCGCAGTCCGGCTCGGGAGTGGTGTTCAGCGGCGTGATGACCGAGTGCCGCCCCTCCGGCGCGGGCTGGGAGGTTGACGTCCAGGTGGCCGGGACCACGGTGACGTGCAGGCTGCCCGACCGGCCTGCCGCCGGCTCCGGCGAGCTCGTCCTGACCGCGATCGACCCGCCGTGCTTCGGGCCCGATGGTGCCGCCGTCCAGCCCGGAGCCGCCTCGTCGCCGGTCTCGTCGTCGCCGCTCTCGGCTTCCGAGCCGGCCGGGGAGCGTGCGGTCCAGTGACCGGCGGGCGGGAACCGCAGCAGCGTGCCGCTTCGGGCCGGGCGGGCTCCGCGCTGAGCACCGATGGCGGTCGCCGCTCGCCCGGCGCTGGTGGCCGGGCCGGGAGTAGTGCCGCCAGGAACGGTGGTGGCTCCGGGGGTGGTGGCCCTGCAGAGACCGGTGGCGCCGCCGGGGGTGGCGCCACCGGGACCCGGCTGCGGCTGGCGCGCCAGGCTCGCGGGTTCTCGCAGCTGCAGCTGGCAGGCATGGCCGGGGTGTCGCGGCAGGCAGTTTCCGCGGTGGAAGCCGGCCTGTCCGATCCCTCCCTCCGCGTCGCGGTCGCGCTGAGCCGGGCGCTCGGGCTGACCGTGGAGGAGCTGTTCGGCCCGGCCATCGCCGAGCCGGTCGTGTCAGCCAGGCCGCTGGCACCGCTCGGCCCCGAGGGCGCCAGGGTCTCGCTGGCCCCGGTCGGCGACACGCTGGTAGCGCTGCCGCTGGCGGGCGCGACGGTTACCAGGGCGGGCTTCTCCCCGGCGGGCGGGCGCTCGGTGGGGGCCGATGCGGTCAGGCCGCTCGGGCCGCCGCGGCCGACGCTGGTGGTAGCCGGCTGCGACCCCGCCCTGCCGCTGCTTGAGCTGCCGCTTGGCCTGCTCGATCCCCCGATCGCGTTTGTCTGGTGGCCGTGCGCTAGCCGGGATGCGCTGACCCTGGCCGCCGACGGCCTGGTGCACGTGGCCGGGGCGCATCTGCGTGACGGGTCCGGCGACTACAACACGTTCGCAGCCAGCGAACTGCTCACCGGCGGTGCCGAGGTCATCGGGTTCTGCTCCTGGCGCGAGGGCATCGTCGTGCGCCGGGAACTGGCCGGCTCGGTGGCTGGCCTGCAGGACCTGGCCGGATCGGGCCTGCGGCTAGTCAACCGCGAACCTGGCGCGGAAGCACGCCGGGTGCTTGACCGGGAGCTGGCTAGCCGCGGCATCAGCCACGAGATGGTCGAGGGCTACAACACCAGGGCGACCGGGCACCTCGAAGTCGCAGCGGCGATCGCATCCGGGCTTGCGGACGTCGGCATCGCCAGCGAGCCGGCCGCGCTGGCCTATGGCCTGGCGTTCGTGCCGCTCACCGAGGAGCGGTTCGACCTGGTCGTGCCCGCGGCCCAGGCCGGGTCGCGTGAGGTTCAGGGCCTCATGCGCGCGCTGACGTCGCCGTGGCTGCTCGACCAGCTCGCCAGCCTGCCTGGATACTCGCACGCCCAGTGCGGCGAGCGGGTAGCCACTCTTCCCCCCGCTCATGCCGCCCCGTAGTCTGCGCGCATGTACGAAAACGATCCCGCCGACATCGCCGAGGTCGGCTGGGAGAAGTTCGTCACCGGCATCTGGGAGTCGATCTTCGTGGGCTACCAGAGAGGCCGCGGGGTCAGGACTCTCGGCCGGCGCTGGAGTGACCTGCTCCAGGCCGGCCTGGGCTGCTCGGAGGATCTAGCCGACGAGCTGGTGCGGCTGGAGATCGTGCAGCGCGAGGATCGGGTGACGCTGCGCAGGCGGGATCCGCTCGAGATGCTGGCCGCGATGGACGAGATTCTGGCGGACATGGGCGAGGACCTGGCTGAGCTGGTTCGTCCCAGTGAGCGAGCTGAGCTGATCGCCGGGCTCGGCCGGCTGCGCCGGTTCCTGCGGGAGAGCGCGGCCGGGGCGGACGCCATCCCCGATGCCCGCTAGCCGGACTTCCTGGCCACCAGCAGCGTCGTGATGTAGGGAACCGCCATCTGGCCGTCGGGGAACTGCCGGGCGATGATGTCGGCTATCTGGTGCAAGACCGACTCCCGCGCGTGCGGGGGGAGGTTGATGAGGTACGACTTGCTGCGCTCGTAGGTGATCCACTGCTCAGCGGCCACGTGCCTGGTCCACGGCACGACGACGGGGGCGGCGGGCTCGATCCGGCCGACGGCGGTGTCGGCCCAGTCTGGTGCCAGCAACTCATCGCTCATGTACCGCCAGGTGTAGCCCGGACAGGCGGCCGCGATGACGTCCTCGTAGCGGTCGAACCAGTCCTGCCCGGCGGCCGCGGCCCGGCTCCACCAGGCCGCCCAGTACCCACCGGGCCGCAAGACCCTCGCGACCTCAGCCTGGGCGGCGGGCTTGGCGAACCAATGCCAGGACTGGGCGAACGTGGTCAGATCGGCACACGCGGCTCCGAGCGGCATCCGGTTCCCGTCCGCCAGCACGCACGGCGAACGCGGGTCGCGGGTGCGCGCGAACGTCAGCATCTGCTCGCCGATGTCGAAGAGGACGACTCGTGCACCACGCTCGGCTAGCTGGCGGCTCGAGATCCCGGTCCCTGCGCCCCAGTCGAGCACCAGGCGCCCCGCCAGCGGTCCGGCGAGGGCCTCAAGCTCGTCGAAGAGCGCCGCCGGGTAGGACGGTCGGGCGGCGTCGTACTCGCGCGCCGCCGCGTCGAAGACGGACCGGGCAGCGACCTTGTCGTCGGGAGGCATGCACAACATCCTGGCCGGCCCGGCTACGCCCAGAATGAACGCCCTCGCCGCGCTGGTCCTGGCCCGGGCAACATGGCTGTCATGAGACTGTTGGTACTGGGCGGAACTCACCATGTCGGCCGCGCGGTCGTCACCGAGGCTCTGGCCCGCGGTGATGAGGTCACGACGCTGACGCGCGGCGTCAGCGGGCCGTCGGCGCCAGACGCCCTCGCCTTGCACGCCGACCGGACCGATCCGGCCGCGCTACGGGCCGCGCTCGGCGACGCCACCTGGGACGCGGTCATCGACACGTGGAGCGGAGCCCCGCGGGTGGTGCTCGACTCCGCGAGCCTGCTGTCGGACCGGGCCGGTCACTACGGTTACGTGTCGACGCGTTCGGTCTACCAATGGCCACCGGCGGTCGGGCTGGACGAGTCAGGGCCGGTTGTCGACGGCGACGCCCGCAGCGAGGCCGGTGACGACTACGCGACGGCCAAGCGCGGCGGCGAACTGGCGGCGCAGGAGGGCTTCGGGGCAGACCGGACCGTCCTGGCCAGGGCGGGGCTGATCCTCGGGCCGTACGAGCTTGTCGGCCGGATGCCCTGGTGGCTGCGGCGGATCGAGCGAGGCGGTGACGTGCTCGCGCCGGGGCCCGCCGATATGAAGCTGCAGTACATCGACTGCCGTGACCTGGCGCGGTGGCTCCTGCACGCGGCGGACGGGGGTATCTCGGGCGTTTTCAACACCGTCAGCCGGCCCGGCCACGCCACCATGGCCAGCCTGCTGGAGGCTGCGATCGCCGCGACCGGGTCCGACGCGCGGCTGGTCTGGGCGCCACCGGAGGTGATCATTGCCGCAGGCATCGAGCCGTGGATTCAGCTGCCCATCTGGCTGCCGCCCGACGGTGAAGGGGCGGGCATCCACAACGGGGACGTCAGTGCCGCCTACGCTGCCGGGCTCACCTGCCGCCCGGTCGCGGAGACTGTGGCCGATACCTGGGCCTGGCTGCAGGAGGAAGGCGACCCGCCGGTTCCGGCCAGTCGACCCGCCCACGGCCTGGATCCCGATCGTGAGCGCGAGGTGCTGGCCAGCCTGGCCCGCGAGTGAAAGCTGCGCCAGAAGGGCTTACCGGGCGCCGACATGAGAGCCAGCCGGCGGCGGCACTCGCGCTGCCGCCGGCGGGCCCAGCGCGGCCCGGCGTTCAGTGACCGAAGACGGGAACGATCTGCGCCCTGGCGATCGTGTGGAACCTCAGGTTAAAGCCGGCCACCGCGGCCGAGACGTCTGAGTCCACCCCGAGGTGGTCGGTATCCAGCGCGTGCACGGCGAAGACGTACCGGTGCGCCCGGTCGCCCTGCGGGGGTGCGGCCCCGCCGAAGTCCTTGGTGCCGTAGTCGTTGCGCACGGAGAAGGCTCCCTCCGGCAGGCCCGGCCCGCCGGCGCTGCCCGCTCCGGCGGCCAACTCAGTCACCGAGGCGGGAATGTCAAGGACGATCCAGTGCCAGAACCCTGACCCAGTCGGCGCATCCGGGTCATAGCACGTCACCGCGAACCCCTTGGTCTCGGCCGGGAAGCCATACCAGCGCAGCTCGGGAGAGATGTTCTGGCCGGTCATCCCGAAGCTGTTGTAGACCTGCGCGTCGCCCATCTGCTGGTCATGCGCGACGTCGTCGCTTTCGACCGTGAAAGAGGGCACTGGCGGGTGGAAGTCATAAGGCAGCGGAGCGCGGTCGGGCATCAATTCCTCCAAATAGGACAGGCCAGAGTGGCCAATCCCACGCTACTGAAGTCGCGGGGCCGCAGGCCTGACCATCTGCCCGATACGCGGGCCGGGCGCACCGGACGCTTGGCCCGCGCGGAGGGTTCGGGCTCGTCCCCCGATAAGCACTCTCGGCGGCAAAGTCCGGTCACATCGGACATGAACTGGGTCTACCGTTGGGTATAAATGATCAGCCGGCCGGGGAAAGCCGGCGTCCGCACCAGGACCAGCTGCTCCGGGGTCTGGCCAGGTCGCGCGGCTGGAAGGGCGTTTGGCAGGCGTGAAGGTCCCTCGGGGGTCGGCAGCATGGACACGGCGAGGCATCCTCGCCGTCGTTCTCGTGGCTGCGGCCGTGATTCCCGGCCACGCAAGCAGCCGGGCGAGTAAGCGCTGCCTGGGCACGCGGTGCGCGCCGGAGGGCTCGATCCTGTGGACCCGAGCGCTGCCGGGCCACTGGATAGCCGAGGACGGAGTCGCCGGGACCGAGCCCGCCAATGGCGACGCGTACGTGGCCGCCAACGAGAACCTGGCCGTGCTCGGAGACGGAATGCTGGTGGCCGCCTACCACGCCAGGACCGGAGAGCCGGCGTGGGACACCGTGCTCACGGGGTTCGGGCCGGGAACGGCCATCGTCAGCCTGAGGGCCTGGCCTTCCGAGGTAGCCGTCGGAGTCGAGGTACCGGCGGTATCCGGCAGCCCGAGCTGGTATCAGGTCATGCTCTCGGCGGCGACCGGAGCCCAGCTACTGTCCTACCCCTCGGCCCAGATCGGCGGCGCGGTGTGGGCAGGCAAGGCGAACACCGTCGTCGTCGGCGCCTCGGCGGTGACGAGCTATGCCACCGGCACCCGGCGGGTGCTGTGGCGCCGGGCCACGGGCCGAGTCGCGCAGGCCTGGAAGGTCAGCGGACGGTACCTGTACCTCGAGGAGACCGTCGGGGGCTATCTGAGCTCGTCCCCGGTCACAGCGCTGCGGCGGATTGACCTGCGTACCGGGGCCGAGCAGGCGATCAGGCCGCCCGGCCGGGCCTTCGCCGGCACGCTGGCCGGCGTCGTCGGCGGGGTGGCGTTGTTCGCCGGCGCCAACGGCCTTTCCGGGTACAGCGCGCAGAGCGGACGGCTGCTCTGGCCCCTTGCGGCCCGGTTGCAGCGCCCCGGCACGCTTGAGCTGATCGACTCAAGCACGCAGACGGCCTACGTCAGCAGCGGCGGCACGCTGACCGGCGTGAATGTTCACACCGGAGCGGCCGTCAACAATCCGGTCCCGGCACTGTCGGCCAGTCTCTACGCGATCATTGACGGTGTGGCGCTCGGGCTTGACCAGGCCCAGGGTGACCTCGGCGAGGCGTGGGGCTATGACGTCGTGACCCACAGGGTCGTGTGGACGTCCCCGGCGCTGCCCTGGCCGCACTTCTTCGTTGACCCGACCGGCCTCGGCGGCAGCGTCAGCTCGCCCAGGGGCATAACACTCCTGACGACCTGCGCCGCCCAGGGCGCCGCTAGCGGAAACAACGCGGCCGCTCCCTGCCTGCGGCCGCAGTTGGCGGCAGTCAAGTACTAACTGCCGGCGTCCCCGGGTCAGTGGCCTACTGAGGTCAGCACCGGCGAGGACTTGCACAGCTTGCTGCTGGACGGGTACCTCGCGCCGGCCGCCAGAGGTATGACCGGCATGCAGCGAGACCCGGGACTGGATCGCGCCGCAAACACAATGGACGTGACCGCGAGCGCGAGCGCCAACGGGAAGAAGATCGCGGCACGCTGACGGGGGACCAGTCGCCGCATCACCCTGGACAGGAAGCTCACCAGCCGGAAACGCAGGTGCACGATCACGACCACGGCGCGGTGCCGCAGCTGCTCGATCCTGGGCATTTCCTCTTCCCTGGTGAGCCGGCAAAATATCGCGTAAAGAGCCGCAAGTCTCGGATCTGACCCGCGCAGCCCGCATTCGATCCGATCTAGGACCCTGCGCTGACGTGCAGGCAGGCCCATCGAATACCTCCGATCCGGCCTCTCGATTTCCCCCTGGCTCAACCTAACAGGCGGTCTGTCACCGTCTCGATGCGCCTAGTGACATCTGTCACGGCTGAGTCCGGACAGCGTGCATGGGGCAGGATTAACCGTCGCGCCTAGCCTGATGTGTGTCGGTCCTGACCGACCGCCGGGCAGCCAGGCTCGCGCGCAGGGCCACTGAAAAGAGACTCGGACACATGAACAGCCAGACGCTGGTCTACCTCCTCATCGGCGTTGCCGTCCTCGGCCTGCTGATCTACCGCAACTTGATGGCGAGGCCGGTCCGCCAGGCCAATCAGCGGCTGTACCTGATCCTCGGGATCATCGGAATCGTCGAGACCGTCGAGTTCATGCAGAAGAACCACGTTGACGCGACCATCGCGACGGCTGCACTCGCCGGCAGCCTGGTGCTGGCAGCCGTGTTCGGTGCTCTCCGGGCCTTCACGGTCCGGGTCTGGATGAAGGACGGGCAGCCCTGGTCACAGGGCAACGTCCTGACCGCCGTGCTGTGGGTCATCGCGCTGGGCGCGCACCTGGGCTACGACGCGCTGATTGGCCACGACAAGGGCGTCGGGGACATAGGCACGGCCACTGTGCTGCTCTACCTGGTCGTCAGCCTCGCGGTGCAGCGGTTCATCATCGTGGCCAGGGCCGCGAAGCTCGACCCGGTAGCCGCGGGCCATCAGAGCTGGACGCGCTGAGGACAGCGTGCCCGGGCGGTTACGGAGCACCGCGCGCGGCCGTACGGGGGCTGGCCGCGCGCGGCTTCGTTCCCGTCTTGAAGGGTCTTTTGCGAGAACATGGGGAGATCGGTCGGCGATCGGGGGACAGGCGGGCCGCAGCGCGGGTTTCCGAGCCGGGGCCAGGAAGGAAGTTACCTGTCCGTGAACTGCGAAGGATATGAGGGCTGGATAACGGTGGAGTGGGAGAAGCGGTGGCACCCCGAGATTGAGGAGCCTGAAGTGGCGCTCCCGCGACACCTGCCGGTGCTGAGAACCTGGTTCACCGAGCCGGACGCCGCAGCATGACCGAGCCAATCGGCGCAGGCGCCCGGAGGGCTCGCGGCATCGGCATCGTCGGCGCCGGCGTGATCTCCGCGGTGCACGCCGACGCGATCGCGTCGATCCCGGACGCCAGGCTGATTGCCGTCACCGACGTAGAGCCGCAGCGCGCCAAGTCTCTGGCCGCGGCGCATGGGTGTGCGGCCGAGCCCGACCTGGATGCGCTGCTGGCGCGTGACGACGTTGACGTCGTATCGGTGTGCGTGCCGAGTGGCCTGCACGCGGAGGTGGGCATGCGCGCGGCGGCGGCGGGCAAGCATCTGGTTGTCGAGAAGCCCATTGATGTCAGCCTTGCTGCCGCCGACCGGCTTATCAGCGCCGCCCGCGCCGCCGGGGTCCTGTTGACCGTCATCTCCCAGCACCGGTTCGACCAGGGGCTGGTCGAGCTGCGCCGTCTGCTGGACGATGGCCAGCTCGGCCGCCTCGTCCTGGGCGAGGCCAGCACGAAGTGGTACCGCAGCCAGGACTACTACGACAGCGCGGCCTGGCGCGGAACGTGGGCTCTCGACGGTGGCTCGCTGATGAACCAGGGCATTCACTACCTCGACTTGCTGCTGTGGTGCATGGGTCCGGTCGCCAAGGTGACCGCGCTGTTCGCGACCCAGACGCACCAGATAGAGGTCGAGGATGCCGCCCT
>JASIBJ010000456.1 GCA_030045215.1 Streptosporangiaceae bacterium
CGGGCAGGTGATTGGTGTTCAGCGCGATGAAGGAGCCGAGGCCCTTGGCCACGAGCTGCTTGTGGTTGTAGGAGACGATCTCGGCCACGATCGTGGCATTCCAGGCCCCGCCGGCCGCCGTGATCGCGCCGGTCACGTAGGCGGGAAAGATGCTGGGCAGCACGAACCTGCGCCATCGGTCCCAGCCGTGCACGCCCAGGTTGTCCATTGCTTCCTTCAAGTCAGACGGCACTGCGCTAGCTCCGGCGATGACATTGAACAGCACATACCACTGAGTGCCCAGAGCCATCAGCACGATCGCGCCGAAGTTGAGCGGCAGGCCGATGTCCAGAAAGATGACGATGGCGAACGGGAAGATAAAGTTTGCCGGGAAGCTCGCCAGCACCTGGACGATCGGCTGCATGAACTGGGCGACCCGCGGATTGAAGCCGATCCATACCCCGACCGGCACCCACATGACCGAGGCGACCGCGACCACCGTCACTACCCGCAGGAGCGTCAGGAAGCCGTAGCCGAACGCGGTGCCGAATACGCCGAGGCCGTCCTTGCCGGTCGCGATGAAGGCGAGCATGCTGTACAGGCCGAACCCGAGCGCGACCGCCACGACCACCGTGAACGCGGTGTCGGCCGCCCGCCGCCTGGACTCCTGCACGGTCAGGCTCCGGTCGTCAATCCCGGTCACGCGGCCCATCACCCGGTTGACCGGCAGCGCCAGCGCGCGGCGACCGCGCCCGATCGCGCGGGGCCAGTTAGACCGGCGCAGCGTATCCAGCATCAGGGACTTGGCCTTCAGCTCGGACTCGGACTGCTCGACCCTGAACTTCTCCACATACGCGACAAGCGGCCGCCAGAAGAAGAAGTTGACCACCAGGATGATGATGATCATGGTGGCGATGCCCCAGAGCACGTCGGCGAGGTTGCCCTCGTTCACGGCCGCGCCGACGTAAGAGCCGACCCCCGGCAGCGAATAGGTGGTGCCCTTCACCGTGATCAGCTCAGATGCCGTGAGGAAGAACCAGCTACCCCCGAAGCTCATCATCCCGTTCCACACCAGGCCGATCGCCCCGCCAGGCACATCGACGGTCCAGAATCGCTTCCACCGCGACAGGCCCATCAGCTTGCTGGCCTCATCGAACTCCGCCGGCTGGCTGATCAGCGAGTGGTAGAAGGAAAACGTGATGTTCCAGGCCTGCGACGTGAACACGGCGAAGATCGCCGCGCACTCCAGGCCCAGCTCGGAGCCGGGGAAGAGCGCGACGAAGAACGTGACCGTGACCGCCAGGAAGCCCAGGACGGGGACCGACTGGAGGATGTCCAGGGCCGGGATCAGGACCCGGCGCCAGCGCCGGCTGCGGGCCGCGACGTAGGCATAGCTCAGGCTGAACGAGTAAGACAAGACCAGCGCGATGAACATCCGCAGGAGGCTGCGGGCCGCGTAGTAGGGCAGGTTCGACGGCGAGAGGTTGATCGACGTCGCGTGGTGGACCGGCGCCCTCGCCCCTTCGCCGACCCGGACGACAGCGTAGATCAGCAGCAGGACGCCCACGCCGACGAATACGTCGAGCGGCTTGAACCTGAGCCGGTCCAGCGTCTCGCGGCTGGGAAACGTCGGAGTGACCGCCACCCGCCCAATGATGCAGCTACGGGCAGCCGTCCAGAGCCCCGGCCCCTCGGGACGCTGAGAAGACACACAGGGAAAACCCAGGCAAGTCCTAGGGATTTGCGGGCCGAGGTGTCAGGGAGGGTCCCTAAGGTCTCGAGCTGGCTTCCGCAGCTGCGGAGGTTCTCCCCACTAAAGGAGCGGGATCTGACGATGCTCTTGAAGTCAAAGCTGGCCACGGCGGCCGCAGCCGGTGCGGTCTGCGTTGTCGCCGCTAGCGCCGCGGCCATGGCCGCACCGCCGCCGGTCTGGTCCAAGCCGTCAACCATCCCTGGCAGCTACACCAACGCCACACCAGGGCTGGCCGCGTACTACTACCACAACGTCCGCGGCACGTTCGTGACCTGGAAGGGCCAGAACAGCAACGCCGTGTACTACCGGTTCAGGTACAACGGCAAGTGGTCCAAGGTCGAGGCCGTCCCTGGGGCCGGCACGACCGATGGCCCGGCCGCCGCCTTCTACACCAACTACCTGGGCATCCCCTCGGAGCTGGTGGCCTGGAAGGCCCTGCACAGCAACACGATCTGGTATGCGACCGGCGAGATCACGGGCGGGGCGAAGCTGAGCTGGTCGAAGACCAGGAGCATCGCCGTCACGGGCGACAAGCTGGCCACCAGCTCGACCGGACCCGCCATCATCTTCCCGCTGAACTCGGTGAACGCGAGGGTCATCATCGCGTGGCGCGGCCCGGGCCACCACGTCCGGTATGAGCTCGGCTCTCAGTCCGGCCGCTACTTCTCGTTTGACAAGTCGCAGTGGATCAGCGGCGGCACCTCCACCCTGACCAGCGACACGCCGGCGCTGGCCGAGGTCATCGGGGCGGGCGGCAACGGCACTGTCTACGTGTTCTGGAAGGCGGACGGCAGCGGAGAAGCACTGAGCTACGCCAGCACGCCCGACCTGGCCAAGTCCGGCCTGCAGGGCAACAAGACCATCCCGTGGACGCTGCTGGGCGGCGTGCCGGGCGGCGCCTCGACGTCGGGCCCGGCTGCCGCGGACCTCAGCACCCACAACAACGGCCCGCTGATGCTGGCCTACAAGGGCCCCTCCGGACTCAGCATTAGGTACCAGATCCTGACCGGTATCACCTGGAGCGGCATCAACTATGTGACCGGCCTGCAGAACAAGACCACGCTGAGCCCGGCGCTACTCAACACGCTGCTGGCCAACGTGGCGCCGACCTCCAGCGGCGTGATTTACCTGCGCAACTACAACGGCTGACCAACTCCTCCCCGCCCGACGGCCGGGGGCCTGGCAATGCGCCGGGCCCCCGGCCTTTCCCTCGCCTGAATAGCCGGGCCGCGCAGCGGGCATCCTGACCGTTCGGGGGCGTGGGCACCGGGGGGCGGGACACTAGTGATGGGCCGGGCTGAGGAGCGCGGCCGGTGACCGTCCACGCGCTCGGCTCGCTGCTGGCGGTCACGCTCGTCGCCGCGCTGGCTCCGGTCATCGTCGCCGCCCTGCCCGGCGCGAGGATCCCGCAGGTCGTGATCCTGATCTTCGCCGGCGTGCTGATCGGCCCGCATGGCCTCGGCCTCGCCGACACGACCAGCATCCAGCTGCTGTCCAACATCGGCCTCGGATTCCTGTTCCTGCTGGCGGGCTACGAACTCGACCCCAGGCTGTTCAAGGAGCGGTCAGGCCGGCTGGCGATGATCGGCTGGGCGGTCAGCGCGCTGCTGGCCGTCGGTGCGGTCGCCGTGCTGGCCCGGCTGCACTACGTGCGCGACTTCGTGCCGATCGGACTGGCCCTGACCACGACCGCGCTCGGCACCCTGCTGCCGGTCCTGCGCGACAACGACATGCTCAGCGGGAAGTTCGGCCGGTACGTGCTCGCCGCGGGGGCCGTCGGCGAGCTTTTCCCGATCGTCGCGATCTCGCTGTTCCTGACCAGGCGCAATCAGTTCGTCGCCATCGGATCCTTGCTGGCGGTGGCGGCCGCGGCGCTGGTGCTGACCGCGGCGCCGCTCGTGATCGGTGACCGGCGGCTGCGCGCCCTGATCCGGCAGGGCCAGTCGGCCACCGCCCAGACCACGCTGCGGTTCTCGATCGTGCTGCTGGTCGTGCTGCTGCTGTTTGCCGACCGGTTCGGCCTGGACGTGGTACTCGGGGCGATGCTGGCCGGCCTGGTACTGCACAGCTGGACCCGCCGGATGGGCGTCGATGTCCGGCCGCTGGAGGACAAGCTCGACGCGGTCGGATACGGCTTCTTCATCCCGGTGTTCTTCGTGTCATCGGGCATGACCCTGGACATCGACGCGATCGTGTCTGACCCGGTCCGGCTGCTGGTCTTCGTCGGCCTGCTGCTGGTCGTCCGCGGGCTGCCGTCGCTGCTGGTATACGTGCGCGTGCTGCCCGTGGTCCAGCGGGTGGAGATGACCTTCATCACCGCCACCACGCTGCCGCTGCTGATCGCGCTGGCCGAGATCGGCGAGCACGACGGGGTCATGCTTCCCGCCAACGCGGCCGCGATCGTCGGGGCGGGCGCGATCTCCGTGCTGATCTTCCCGGCCGTCGCCACGGTGCTGCACAAGCGCGGGCGGGCCGCGCCTGCGTCAGGCGCTCGCCCCGGTCCGCTCGGCGACGAAGGCAGCGAGCGTGCCCAGCGTCTCTAGCGCGTCCAGGTTCATGTCCTCGGCCGCCACGTCCACGCCGAACTCGCGCCGGACCCGGCGCAGCAGCAGGGTGCCCGCCAGCGAGTCCAGGCCGGCCCCGGAGCCGAACAGGGGCGTCTCGTCCGGCAGGCCGCCGAGCTCGGGCCGGCCGGTTACCTCGGCCAGGATCAGCCGCAGGCGGTCGGCGACGGCCCCGGCCGGCACAGTCATCCGGGCCCGCCGGGAACCGACACGAAGGCCGGCAGGTCAGGCAGCGGCCCGTCGAGTGACCGGCTGAAGACGGCGCGCCCGTCCGGCCAGAACCGGGCGGGATCCGCGCGCAGCCCGGCCGCCGCGAGCGCCAGCCGCATCGGCACGTTCCTGGCCGTGACCAGGCAGGGAACCGCCAGCGAGGACGCCCCGGCGCCCACTGCCGCCCGGCACATCCAGGCAAGCAGCGCATCGAGCACGCCCCGGCCCAGCGCCCGGCACGACACCATAACGACCGGCGCTCGCCACGGTCCCGGCTCGTTCCGCTCGATAATCGCGCCGCCCACGAGCCCGTCGTCGCCGAAGTTGTCGGCCAGCGCCACGGTGACGACCTCGTGCGCGCCCGAGCCCAGCAGCGCGCGCAGGTCGTCCTCGCTCACGGCGGAGCCGCCGGAGTTGAGCTGGTGCGTGCGCACCGACAGCTCGTGCAGCCTGGGGACGTCTTGCGGGCGCGCGGGAGCGATCGAGATCCGGGTGCCGGCGTGACGGAGGAACTCCTCCCGACTGCCGCCAAACGACGCCGCCTCGGCCTGCCGGCGCAACCGGGCCTGGTACATCTCGCCGCGGCGCCGCCCCTCCTGCGTGAGCACCGGCGGGCTGAAATCCGGCCACTCCGGAGCCTGGGCCGCGTCCTCGGGCGTCAGCACCAGCACCTGGGGCAGGGCCGCGGCGACCTCAGCCCGCTCGAGCATGTCGTCATCGACGAACGCGATGGCGTCCGCCGCGATGTCGAGGGTCGCGGCGATGCGGCCGACGGCATCGGCCTTGCTGTCCCATCCGAGCTCGGTCGCCGCGAACTGCAGGCCGGTCGCCTGCCGCACGTACCGGGCCGCCTCGGGCGGATTCCGGCTGGCCAGCGCGTGCAGTATGCCGCGGCCCGACAGCTCCCGCGCGGCCGCCAGCAGGCCGGCGTCGGGGGCTGGCGGCTGGTCGGGCGACTCGAGGAACACGCCGTCGAGGAGGGTGTTGTCGATGTCCCAGACCACGCACTTGATCATGATCTGCGTTCCATCGTCAGATGGGTGGCGGTGAAACCGAACTTCCGGTACAGGGCACGCATGCCCAGATTGCCCGCGTGGACCTTGCCGGTCACGTGCGTCAGCCCGGATTCGTCGGCGAAGGCCAGCACCGCGGCCAGCAGCAACTCGCCGATCAGGCTCCGGTCGGGTCCCTCCGACACCGCCAGCGAGCGGAAGTTGCCGTACCGCTCCCCCGTGAGCGAGTTGGTGCGGCCAGACATCCAGGCCCATCCGAGCGGTACTTCCGGGTCCTGGCGCGACGCGGCCACGAGGGTGACCTCACCCGGCTTGCCGAGTGAGCCGGCGACGCGCTTGCGGTGCAGGGCCGGATCGGTGATGGCCTCCTCCCCGAACGACGCCGTCGCGATCTCGATCTCATACTCGACGATCGCGTCCACGTCGCCTTCGGTGGCGTCCCTGACCAGGTAGGCGCTGGCCCGGTCCCCGCCCGGCGCGGTCATCTGGGCGCCAGCGGCATGGGGCGGAACACCGCTCCGCCACAGGCCGGGCAGCCCGCGTGCTGCAGCGCGGCGATCTTCGGGAAGCGGCCGCCCGGCCCGACTTCGTAGACGGACAGGCAGGACGCGCACCGGTAGGGCCGGGTGGCGAAGGCCCGGTTGTCGGCGGTGTAGAGCGGGCCGGGGTAATCACCCTCGATCAGCGGGGCCGCGGCCGCCGTAGTCCGCAGGTGATACAGGTTGCTCGTGCCGCCGAGTATCCCGGCGCCCACGTACTCGTTGAACCCGGCGGTCAGCGACCTGACCGCCAGACCCATCGCCGCGATGGCCTGCTGCACGGCGAGCGTCTCGTCCGGCCGGCGGGCGCCGAAGGAGAAGAACACGTGCCCGCCGGGCTCGGGGCGCAGCGCCGTGACCGCGCGGGACAAGAACAACTCGGCGCCCGCGACGGTGTACGGCGGGTCGGTCACGACCACGTCGAAGGCTCCGGCCAGCGTCGCGGGCAATGGCTGGCGCAGGTCGTGCCGCACCCGTTCGACCTCGACCCCGGTCTCCGCCACTTGCCGGCCGATCCAGTCGAGCACGTCCGCGTCGGTGTCCACGACCGACAGCCTGCGGATGACGGCTGGCCCGCCCAGCCGGGCCGCGAACCCGGCGATCGCCACCGCTATCAGGTCGTCGTCGCCCAGCAGCAGGATCCGCTGCCCGGCCAGCGCGCGGGCCTCGTGCAGCCGCAGCACCCGGCTGATCTTCGTGGCCACCGTGCAGTGCGTCTGGTCAAGCTCGGGCCTGGCGTCCGGCTCGCCGTCGGCCGCCTCCTGCAGCCGCTCGGCCAGGCCTGCCAGCTCCGGCGGGATGACCACGCCGCGTCCGCCGCAGGCCGTGCAGGCCACCCGCAGCGCCGCTCCGCCGCTGACGGCCTCCACCGCTTTCCGGCCGTCTCCGGTCAGCCGCACCGGTCGCTGAGTATCCACGATCCCGCGCTTGCGCAACTCGTTGCAGGCGGCGGCGACGATAGGAACGGGGAGTTCCGCCAGGCGGGCCACCTCCCGGACCGCGGCGGGCTCGGCCACGAGCACAGCGGCCAGGATGTCGCGAATGCCCGCTTCGCCCTCGGCCAGCCCCACGGCCGCGGCGACCTCGGTCACCGCTGAATCCACGTCCATTGCCGTACGGTATCCTCCCACATCATGCCGGGCATGGAAGCGGCGAGCAGCTACACCGATCTGCGGCGGCAGGAGGCGGTCTCGGCCAAGCGCCTGTACGCCATGGATGCCCGGTGCACGCCGCAGTCCCCCGTCGCCGATGTCGACAGGCTCACGGGCATCGCTGTCGACGCGGTGGGGGCCGGCGGCGGGCACGTACTGGACACCAGCCACGTGATCTTCCCCAACGGCGCCATCACCCTGGTGCTGATCCTGGCTGAGTCGCATCTGAGTATCCACACCTGGCCGGAGGAGAACCTGATCGCGGTCGACCTGTTCAGCTGCGGCGCGATCGACGGACAGCGAGTGATCGACGAGCTCGCCAGCAACCTGCTGCTGACGTCCGTGCACCTTACTCAGGTGGACCGCGGCCTGCCGGGGGTTGCTCTGCGCAGGGAAGACTAACGCTACGTGGTATTCATCCCACGCGCTGGTCTGCGGGGTGACCGGCGGCTCACGGTCTAGCGGCCCTGGCATCTCGCGTACTATCGTGTTTCCCGTGACGCTGTTCCACGCGCTGGCTGCGCTGCTGCCGGTTGTGACCGGCTCGCAGCTGATCGCGCATCCGGAGCTGACCCCGACCGGCATGCTGGCCTTCGCGGCCCTCGTTCTCGCCGGACTCGCGCTCGCGTTCGTCGCCCACGGCGCCAGGGTCGGCGCGGCCGTCACCGCACGGCCGCTCAGCGCGCTGGCGTGCGCGCTCAGGGAGAAGTCACGCGGAGCCGTATTCCAGCGGCTGCTGAACCCCGACGCGGCGGGCCGGACCAGGCCCAGGGCGCCGTCGGCGGACCCGGCGGCCGCCTGACCTTCTCCCGCATTCCGCGCGGGCACGGCCACGCGGCTGCCTCCAGCCATCAATCCGGATCAGAGCGACCCGCTGGAGGGGTTCCGCCATGTCATCCTTGCTGTCCGGCCCGCTGAGCGTGGCCTACACCGTTGTTCTCGTACTTGCTCATGTCCTCACCCCGCTGGCCGGCGGCCTCGCCACCGCCGCCGCGATCGTCGTCTTCACCATGGCCGTCAGGCTCCTGCTGTCGCCGCTGACCTTCTACGCCATGCGCGGGCAGGCCAGCATGGCCGCGATGCAGCCGCGCGTACAGGAGCTGCGCGCACGCTATGCCAAGCAGCCTGAGCGGCTGCAGGCCGAACTCACGGCGCTGTACCGCGAGCACGGCGGGGGAATGCTGGGCGGCTGCCTGCCGCTGCTGCTCCAGCTGCCGTTCTTCAGCATCATGTACCGGCTGTTCCGGTCGGGCACGATCGACGGCAGGCACAACAGCCTGCTCAGCCATAACCTGTTCGGCGCGCCCCTGGGCGGCCACTGGCTGAGCGGCGCCGGCCCGGTCAGCGCTCAGGGCCTGGTCTTTCTCGGCCTGTTCGCGTTGCTGGCCATCGTGAACCTGCTGGCGGTCCGGTCCGCCCGGGCAGCCTCGCCGGTGCCGATGGCTCAGGCAGGCGGCGCGATGGGCGTCCTGACCAAGGTCATGCCGTTCATCACGGTGGTCATCGCGGCGTTCGTGCCGCTCGCGGCCGGCCTGTACCTGCTGACGTCGGCGAGCTGGACCGCGGTCGAGCGCCGCATCCTGCGCCGCCAGGTGACGACGGCCCCGCCCGTCACCGGCGGGGAGACACTCCCGGCAGGCTCTGGTCGGTCAGGCCCTGCTCCGCGGCCAGGCGGCGGAGCAGCGCCGTCAACTGCTCGCGCTCGGGCTCGGTGAGCGATGAGCCAAGCGTGCCCTGGTGGAGGCGCGCGACTGCCCGTACCTGAGCGAGCATGTCCCGGCCCGCGTCGGTCAGGTACAGCCCGTAGGACCGGCGGTCCGCCGGGTTACGGCGGCGCTCGACGAGGCCGCGGTCCTCCAGCTCGTCGACCAGGAACACCATCTGCGTCGGGTTCAGGCCGATCAGCTCGCCGATTGCCTGCTGCGCCATGC
>JASIBJ010000457.1 GCA_030045215.1 Streptosporangiaceae bacterium
TACCGCCCGAACACAGCGGCGCGCCTGCTGCTCGGCCATGGCGGCCGGGTCACCGGGATCAGCACCAACCGCGGAGAGGAGCACGCGGACACGGTGGTTCTCGCCGCCGGCGTCTGGTCGCCGGCGCTAGCCGAAACCGCGGGCGTATCCCTCCCGATCCAGACCGAGCTGCACCAGGTTGCCGTGCTCGCGCACCCGCCCTGGGAGGGCGCCCCGTTCGCCTGTATTGACTCGGTCACGCAGACCTACTTCCGCCCGGAAGCCGCGGGCTCGAGGACGCTTGTCGGGTCATTCGTCGGTCCGCGCGGCGCAGACCCGGATCGCGTTCCGCAGACTGCCAGCGCCGAGGACCTTGTGCCGCAGGTGCAGGCGGCGTCGCATCGCGTTCCGGCGCTCGCTGAGGCCGGCATCGCCCGCGGGGTCACCGGCGTCTACGACATGACCCCGGATGCCCGGCCGCTGCTTGGCCCGCTCCCCGGCCTGGATGGGCTCATCGTGGCCGCCGGCTTCTCCGGCATGGGGTTCAAGATCGCGCCGGCCGTGGGCGAGAGCCTGGCCGGGCTGATCGCCGGTCCGCCGCCGGGCAGCGTCGACCTGGCGCCCTTCCGGCCGAGCCGGTTCGACGAAGGGTCGCCCATCCAGGCGCCAAATCCTTATTCCGACGACTGACCAGGGCCCGGTCAGCTGCTGACCAGGGAGGACGACACCCGAAACTCCGGCAGCTGGAAGCGACCGGGCGCGGCGGAGAGACAGGAGCAGACGTGAGCACCAGCACAGCCGGCGTGGATGAGGAACGGGGCCGGCCTGTCCCGCCAGCCGGGTCGGCGCGGATCCCGCTGGAGACCAGCCTGCCCGGCGCGAGCTACACAGCCGAGCAGGAGTTCACCAGGGAGCGCGACGGCGTTCTGTTCCGGGACTGGTTCTGCGTCGGGCGGGAGGAGGCCCTGCGCGCCCCGGGCGACTACCTGACCGCCGATGTCGCGGGGGAGAGCATCCTCGTGGTCAGGGACGGCGGCGGGCTAGCCGGCTTCTACAACCTCTGCCGGCACCGCGGCTCGCGGCTTGTGCCGGTCGCCGGATCTCAGCCTGCCGCGGTCGGGGCCCGCAGCGGCTGCCTGGCTGGCCCGATCCGCTGCCCCTACCACGGCTGGACGTACGGCCTCGACGGGTCGCTGCGCTCAGCGCCGTTCCTGCCCGACCTGCGGCGGTACCGCGACCAGTTGTCGCTGCACCCGGTGTCCGTCGCGAGCTGGGGCGGCTTCGTCTTCGCCCGGCTGGGTCAGCCGGACCGCCCGCTGCGGGACCAGCTCAACGGGACAGACGACCGGCTCGCCGCCTTCCCGCTGGCCGAACTATGCACCGGGCACCGGATCGTCTACCCGGTCGCCGCGAACTGGAAGGTGATCCTTGAGAACTACAACGAGTGCTACCACTGCGGCCCGGTCCACCCCGAGCTGTGCGAGCTTGTCCCCGCATTCGGCCGCGGCGGCGGCGGCCTTGACTGGGATGAGGGCATCCCGCACCGTGACGGCGCCTACACCTTCACAGTGACCGGCACCACCCGGCGGGCGCCTTTCCCTGGGCTGCCTGAAGCAGCCAGGACCCGGCATCTCGGCGAGCTGGTCCTGCCCAACCTCATGCTCAGCCTGTCCGCTGATCATGTCGCCGCCTTCACGGTCTGGCCGCATGACGCCGGCCACACGACGGTGGTCTGCGACTTCCTGTTCCACCCGGACGAGGTGGCGCGCGCGGATTTCGACCCCTCCGATGCCGTGGAGTTCTGGGACCTGGTCAACCGGCAGGACTGGGCGATCTGCGAGCAGGTCCAGGACGGCATGCGCTCGCGGATGTTCACCACTGGCTACCTCGCTCCGATGGAGCAGCCGAGCGCCGATGTCGGCCGCTACGTCCTCGGCCGGCTTGGAGGGGAGCCGGGCTGGCCGCCCGCCAGCCCGGCGCCGCCGGGGACGAGCGCGCAACGCTGACTGAACCCCGACCGCAAGGAGATAACAGACATGTCCAGATCGCCGGGACCAGACCGCAGACGCCTGGTCCCTCTACTGCCCGGCACACCAGTGCCCGGCCAGACCGGGTTCGGGCATACCGACCGGCGCGGCTTCCTGCGCTTGACCGGAGCGGCCGGGGTTCTCGGTGCCATCGGCACCGCTGGCGGACTGGCCGGCTGCTCCACGGGCAACCCGGCCAGTGCGGCCGCGGGCCAGACCGCGCCCGGTGGCGGCATCCGCATCCGCGAGTACGTGCCGGGCCCGCAGCCAGTCTCCGGCGGGCAGTACGGCGGTACCGTCCGGGTGGTCTGGTCCGATCCGCCGAACTCGCTCGACCCGGCGCTCGGCTACAACCTGACGGCCTGGGACGCCATTACCGAGCTGGTCTTCTTCGGCGGCCTCATGGCCTACGACAAACAACTCGGCGGGCCGGTCGCGAACATCGCTGCCGGGCCGCCGCTCATTTCCGCGGACAACACAACACTCACGTTCCAGATCCGGCCGGGCGTGAAGTTCCACAACGGGCGCGACATTGTCGCGAGCGACTTCATCTATTCCTGGGAGCGGCTGCTCAAGCCCGCCATGGCATCCTGGGCCACCAGCTATCTCACTTCGATCGCGGGCGCGAACGAGGTAATCGCCGGCAAGACCAAGAGCCTGGAGGGAGTCGAGGCCAAGGGCGATCACACGCTGGTCGTGCACCTGACCGCGCCCGACTTCACGATCCTCAACGCCTTCTCGCTGCCGTTCACCGCGCCGGTGCCGCAGGAGGAGGTGGAGCGGCTGGGCGCCACCGCGTTCGGCCAGACGCCGGTCGGATTCGGCCCGTTCCTGATCACCTCGTACGACAACGCCGGGCAGACCGCGGCCTTCGAGCGATTCGACGACTACATGTACCCAGGGCTGCCGTATCTGGACGCGGTTACCTACCGGTGGGGCGTGGACCCGAACGTGCAACTGCTGGAACTGGAGAACGGCTCGGTCGACCTGCTCGGACCGGGCATCCCGTCCTCGCAGGCGGCCTATGTGCTGGCGAACCCCGCGCTGCGCGGGTTCTCGCAGGAGCGGCCGTCACCCGGCAACCTGTGGCTGACGATCTACAACCTCGACAAGCCGCCGTTCGACAACCCGAAGGTGCGCCAGGCGCTGAACTGGGCGGTGGACCGGACCGCGCTCGGCCGCGAGACCTATGGCACCTACGCGCCCTGGGGCGCGCCGTTCCCGCAGCAGATCGCCGACTTCCAGCCAGCGTTCACGCCCTACGGGTACGACCCGGCAAAGGCCAGGCAACTACTGGCTGAGGCGGGCTATCCGGGCGGCTTCTCCGCAGTGCTCACCATCAGCTCGGACGACCCGTTCCCCACCGTTGCGCAGGTGGTCCAGGCCCAGCTAGGCGCCGTGGGCATCCGAGTGTCGCTGAACCAGGTGTCTTCCAACGCCCTGCTCAGCCTGGAGGAAGCGGAGCAGAGCGGCGGCGGCCATCTCCAGCTTGACGCCGACAACTGGTACGAAGTCCAGCCGACACCCGCCGACGAGGTTGACGCCCTCTATGTCAGCGGCGCGTCATCCAATTACAACCGCTACTCCAACCCCCAGGTCGATGCCCTCGCGGCACAGGCACGGCAGGAGTTCGACGCGACCAAGCGCAACCAGCTTTACGCCCAGATCCAGCAGATCATCGGCGAGGACGCGCCGTTCGTCTTCCTCGAGTCCGCGCTCTGGCTGGCCGGCGTCGGCAAGCGGCTGCACAACTACCAGTACCGCGGCGAAACCTACACCTACTACGACCGGTTGTGGGTGTGAGGCGTGGCGCAGATAGCCGTCCCGGCAACCCCGGCGCCCGCGCCCGCGGACGGCGCGGCTCGTGCCGCCCGGGCCCGATCGCGGCACGCACAGTGGCCGGCGACCCTTGTGGCCGGCGTGATCATGCTGATGATCTTCGCGGGGGTCGCCATCGCGGCACCGGCGTTCGGCAACCCGCTGAGGCAGAACCTGATCACCGGGCTCAGCCCGACCGGTCTGCCGCTCGGCCTGTCGTGGGCCCACCCGCTCGGCACCGACCTGCTCGGCCGCAGTGAGCTGGCCAGGCTAGCGTTCGGCATCAGGACGTCGATGATCGTCGCGATCGTGTCGAACGTGACCAGCATCGCCGTCGGCGCCTCGGTCGGGCTGGCGGCCGGATTCTTCCGCGGCCCGGTCGAGGCGATCCTGATGCGCGTCACCGACGTCGGCCTGGCCCTCCCGTACACGCTGGCAGCGCTGGTCATCGCCGGGCTGATGACCGCGGGCCTGACCCGCGTCATCGTGATCATTACCGCGCTGTTCTGGGCTTACCCGGCGCGGCTGGTCTACGGCGAGGTGCTGCGGCTGCGGCACCGCGGTTTCGTGGAATCGGCGGAGGCGATGGGCGTACGCGGCGTCACGATCGCTCGGCGGCACCTCGCACCGCACGTGTTCCCCCTGCTGGTCACCTACTCACCGCTGAACGCCGCGTCGGCGGTGGTGTTCGAGGCGACGCTCTCCTACCTGGGCGCGGGGATCAACCCACCGACGGCGTCGCTCGGCAACATGATCTCGGACGGACAGACGGCGATCAGCTTCGCGCCGCACCTGCTGCTCGTCCCGGCCGCCGCGATCCTGCTGATCACGATGTCGTTCCTGCTGATCGGCGAGGGCCTCAAGGCCCGCAACCCGGACCTGAAGAGGGTGTCATGGCTAGGACGATGATCCGTCGCTTCGCGTTCGGCGTGATCGCCGTGATTGGCGTGGCCGCGCTGGCGTTCCTGCTCGAGTTCGTGGTCCCTGGCGACCCGGCACGGGCGATAGCCCCGCGGGCGCAGAGCGCGGCCGTGTTGCAGAACATCAGGATCCAGCTGCACCTGAACCGGCCGCTGATAATCCAGTTCGCTGACTATTTCGGCGAACTGTTCCGCGGCAACCTCGGGACGTCCTACGTGCAGCGGCAGAGCGTGACCAGCCTCATCCTGCCGCGGCTGGCGACCACCGGATGGCTCGCGCTGGCCGGGGTGATCGCCGAGGTAATACTCGGCGGAGCCCTCGGCATCCTGAGCACGCTGTACCGGCGAGTGCGGGCCGTGGTGGCGGCCGTGAACCTGACGCTCCTCTCGCTGCCGCAGTTCGTCGTGGGCCTGGTGCTGCTGCTGATCTTCGGCTTCCGGCTGCACATGGCGCCGGTGACCGGCGGCGCCGGGCCGGCCGAGATCGTGCTGCCGGCACTGACCCTCGGCTTGGTCGGAGCCCCCTGGTACGCCCAGATCGTTGCTGACCAGATGGCCGACTCGCTTTCTTCTGCCTACGTGCGGACCGCGGTGGCCAAGGGGCTGCCCGACCGCTACATCCTGTGGCGGCATGTGCTGCGCAACGTGCTCTCGCCGGCCATCACCATGATCGGAATGGACCTCGGCGCTTACCTGTCCGGCGTGGTTACCGTCGAGGTGGTGTTCGGCTGGCCTGGCATTGGCTTGCTCGCCGTCGACTCGCTGCAGAACCTGGACCGGCCGGTGGTCATGGGCACGGTGATCGTCGGCGCGGTCGCCGTGGTGTTCTTCAACCTGGTCGCGGACGTGCTCCGGATGTACGTGGACCCGCGGACCCGCGAGGAGCCGGCGTGAGCGCGGCGCCGGCCATGGCCGCCAGGGGGCCAGGCGCGGGTGGCCGGACCGCCGCGCTCGAGGTGGAGAACCTCCGGGTCTGTTACGGAGGCCTCCCCGCCGTGGACGATGTCAGCCTGCGGGTCGAGCCCGGGCAGGTTGCCGCGCTCATCGGCGAGACCAGCAGCGGGAAGAGCTCGCTGGCCCTTGGCGTCGCCCGCCTGCTGCCCGGCTCGGCTGTGGTCACCGGACGCGTCGCGATCGCCGGCGCCGACCTGGGGGAGATGGCCGCGCGGGAGGCGCGCGGGCTCCGTGCCGGCCTCGTCGGCTACATCGCGCAGGACGCGATGGCCGCGCTGAACCCGGTTCTTCCCGTCGGCTTCCAGGTGGCCGAACTGTTCCGGGTACACCGAGGGATGTCTGGCGCGGATGCCAGCCGGCAGGGCGTG
>JASIBJ010000458.1 GCA_030045215.1 Streptosporangiaceae bacterium
GGCGCCGCGAACGAAGCCCGGGGAATGGGCTCGGTAATCGGCTGGGCGGCATCGACCGCATGGGCGCGGTCGGGCGACCGAGTTGAGTCGGAAAGCGCATCCGGCCGTCGCGGTACAGTGCGCTCGGGTGGCGCCTGCGGCTCTGGCGGCGCGTCGAGGCGCGCAACTGGTGTGCGATCGACGGCAGGAGGATGCCCGGGCAATTCGGTCGGCTCCGCGACGACCTCGGGTCTCCTGGGCAGCGTCCGGTCCGGCGGCGTGCTCGGCTCAGCCTGCGGTTCGACTCGGCTGGGAGTGTCATGATCGGCCTGGGCCCCGCGCCTGGGCAGCGGTGGCAGCTCACGCTTCCTTTCCGGCAGGGCCGGTGCTGCGGGCTCTGGCGGTGCGGCTGGCTGCGTGGCTGCCGTGCGATCTCGCCTGGCTTTTCGCTTTGACCGGTTGGTACCGACCAGCAGACTGCTAATACTCTTGGCGTCGCGGCTCGTCGCGCCGTTCGCCGGGCCTGGCTTTCCCCCGCTTGGGACCGCCTCGGTCTCCGACTGTTGGTCCGGCTCGGCTGACGCGACTTTCGAGGCCTCTTTTGCGGCATCTACAGCAGCCTGCATGCGCAGCAATACCGAATCGGACAACACCGGCCGCCCGTGTTCAGCCGGCCCGGCCCGGGCCGCACCTGGGATGCGGCGACGCAACTGCAGGTCGTCATCTTCCATATAGCCAACCCCCCGGGGAGCGGCAAAAAGCGGGGTGCGCTCCCTCGGAAGTAAGCGCACCACAAGATCAAGAGGTATTCAAGCCGAATGACCCTGTGTCACGGGGAAGCTGAGGAAATATCCCCGCATAAGGCAAATTCCGCTGGGAGGGCGGGCGCCGAGCGGCAGAGATACCGCTTAACCTCGGGAAATTCCCGCGAATGCCGGACTCGCGGGGTAAGGCGATAGTACCTTATGCCACGTGGTGTACCTTTCCGCGAGGTATCGCCACGCTAAGTGACGCTGCGAGTACAACGCGCATGGGCGGCGTGGGGGCGGACAGGTGCCTTCGCGTGCCCCCGAAATAACTGGCAGGTGCGACCCTTGGACGAAGGCCGAACGCCTCCGCAGTCGGCGGAGTCATTTACTGTCGCGACCGCGTCGACGGCTACGACCGCGCCGGCCACGCACCGGCAAAGGCGAGTTGGCATGCCGCGCGTCCCGAGCGGATGGCCGTTGGTGATCGTGCTCGCAGTGCAGCTCATCCTCTCGCTAAGGCTTGTCCGGGCAGATACCGCATTCGTAGACGAGGCCACCTACCTATGGGCCGGGCACCTCGAGTGGGCGCACTGGCTTCATGGTGAAGCTATCCCTCCGTTCTCCTCCTATTTCTCTGGTGCGCCCGTCATCTACCCTCCGCTCGGCGCTCTAGCCGACAGCATCGGCGGATTGACCGCTGCCAGGATCCTCTCGCTAATACTCATGCTTGGTGCCACCACGCTGCTATGGGCCTCTGCTAGCAGGCTGTTCGGGCAGCGCGCCGGCTTTTTCGCCGCCGCGCTTTTCGCTGTCCTAGGGCCGACGCTCCACCTGGGAGCATTCGCTACCTATGACGCCATGTCAGTATTTTTGATAGCACTTGCCGCCTGGCTCGTAATCCATGGCGGCACCCGGCCCAACGCGACTCGATGGATGGTGGCAGCCGGAGTGGTGCTGGCCATCGCGAACGCTACCGCGTATGCATGCACGCTGTTTGACCTCGCCGTGATCCTGATCGCGTTCCTGGTAGCTCTGCCTGAGGCCGGCCGGAAGGTAGCGGCCACTCGCTGCCTTACGGTGTTCATCGTTGTCGCAGTGCTGCTCACAGCGGGTCTGCTAATCGGCGGGAGCACTTACGCGCACGGCGTTTATTCCACGACTGTGGGCCGGGTCTCCGGTGGGGCGTCCCCGTTGACTGTCCTGAAGGATGCGTGGGTATGGACGGGCGTCATCATTGCTGCCGCTGCGTGCGGCGTGGTAATCGCCGCTGTCCGCGGTGAAGGTAGGGCGCGCATCTGGCTCCTAGCGGTCTTCTTTGCGTCAGCATTGCTCGGGCCACTGGAACAGGCCCAAGTGCACACGGCGGCCTCACTGAACAAGCACGTGGGCCTGGGCGCCTTGTTCGCCGCGATGGCGGCTGGCTATGCGGTCGACAGGCTTATCGACGCCGCGCCTGCCGGGAGCACACGGACCGTGACCATCGGGGCCTGCGTCGTCGCTTTGGCCCTGCCGGTCTCGCTTGGCATCACTCAGTCGCGAGCCTTCTCCACGGACTGGCCTAACTCCTCAGAATTCGTTGCGATATTCGGTCCGATGGTCGCTCATAGCAGCGGGCGCCTGCTGGTTGAGGACCCGGAGGTCGCCGAGTACTACCTGCACGCCGAAAGTCAATGGATGCGCTGGTCCAGCACTCGCAACATCGTGCTGCCGTCGGGCGCTAGTAGCGGTGGCCCAGGAGCTGCTGGTGTCGTCGGTGCGGGCAACGCCGGCACCTTCGCGGCGAAGATCGCCGAGCACTACTTTTCCCTGGTAGCGCTCAACTACGCGGACACAACGTCGCTGGATCACAAGATCACGGTTGATCTTAAGCACAGCCGTCACTACTGCGTAGCTCAGATCGCGCCCTACGGCATGGAGCTCCCTCCCGTTGGCGAGGGGGACTACGTAATCTGGCAGTACCAAGCGCAGCTCGTGACTCCCACCAATGCGACCGGGTGGAGCTGCGCGTGAGCGTGTTCACCGCCGCGGAGCGCCGACACCAGCGGTTCCGGCTGGTGCTGCCACGTCCACCAGACGACGACGAGAAGTACTCCTACATCGACCGGAACTTGTCTTACCTCACGATGATCCTGATCATCGGCTCCAGTTGCGTCATCGTGAGCCAGCTCCGATTCGAGCTGCACGCTCCCGCGCTCTGGCCTTTCATGGTTTTCACCGTCACCTACATCGCCTACCAGACGATCAGCCTGCCAGTTAACTTCACCGGCCGCGACTTTGACCTCGCCGCTCACCGGGCCCGGATTCTGGCCTGGCGCCC
>JASIBJ010000459.1 GCA_030045215.1 Streptosporangiaceae bacterium
GGAGTGGCTTCGCCGCACGGCACCCGGCCTGCGCCAGTCCGAGCCGGGCGCCAAGGGGCTCGGCGTACCCGAGGGGAGCACCGGGGCAGGCCGTGACGGTCACTGAGGGCGGGCGGGCAACGCCGGGTGACAAGCCGCCCCCTCGGGAGCCGCGGGCAGCCGAGATCGCGGCGAAGCTGCGCCGGGTGCGCGATTTGCTCGATGCGCGCGGGTGGGACGCCGCGCTGTTCACCAGCCAGCCTGGCGTCGCCTGGGTCACGGCCGGCCTGGAAGACAAGATCGTGCGGAACGAGGAACCCGGCCTGGTCTGGGCGCTGATCACCGGCACCGGCGCCCACCTGATCACGACCACCATAGAGCAGCCACGGCTGGCCGCCGAGGAAGGCGCCGGCGACCTTGGCTTCGCGGTTCACGCGGTGCCCTGGTACCAGCCGGGCGGGCTGGCGGAGACCGCTGCGGACCTGGCCAGGACCGGGGATGCCGGCCGTATCGCCACCGACGGCGCCGGGCCGGGCGCGGCCAGGCCAGCCGAGCTGGCGCAGCTGCGGCTTCCGCTGACACCGCAGGAAGCGGCCCGGCTCGAGGAGCTGGGCGCGGACTGCGCCGTGGCGCTGGAAACCGCGCTGCGCTGCTGGCAACCGACCGAGCGTGAGTGCGACCTGGCCGCGCGGATCGCGGCGGCACTGGAGCAACGCCTGATCCTGCCCTCGGTACTGCTCGTCGGCGGAGCGGCACGACGGCTGGCCTATCGTCACCCCGTTCCCGGCCCGAACCTCACCGGCAGCGACGCGCTCGCGGTCATCGTCGGCGTCCGCGGCGGCCTGAATGTCGCGTGCTCGCGCACCGTGTGTGCGGGCGAGCCGGCCGCCGACCTGGCGGCAAGGCATCGCGCGGCGTGCGCGGTCGAGGTCGCCATGATCGAGGCGACCCGGCCCGGCCGCACGTGGGAGCAGGCACTGGATGCCGGCCGCGCGGCGTACGCCGCTGCTGGCTACCCCGACGAGTGGCGCGAGCATGTGCAGGGCGGGCCGATCGGCTACCTGTCCAGGGAGTTCGACGTCGTCCCCGGAACGGACAGCGCGCAGACCGTGATCAGGAGCGGCGACGCGTTCGCATGGAACCCGACGGTACGGGGCGGAAAGTCCGAGGACACCTACATCGTCACGGCCGGGCGGCCCAGCCCGGTCAGCAACACACCCGACTGGCCTTCACTCACCGTCAACACCGCAACCGGGGCCGTCAGCCGACCGGCGATCCTGTCGGTCTGACGCCACGGCTCCCCGATGACCAGCCCACAGCCCCGCGAAGAGAGGTTCCGCTGCAATGAGCACTGAGCCGAGCGCACCAGCTAGCAATGACCCGCAGGCTATCGGCCTGCGCCCGAAGTCCGTCGGCCTGCGGGGTGACTGGATCGCGTCCATCACCAACGTGGCGCCTACCGCGGCCACCACGTTGACCATGGCCGCGCTGATCGGCGCCAGCGGCCTGGCGTCGCCGCTGGCGCTGCTGATCGCTGGTGCGGCCATGCTGTGCTGCTCGGTGGCCTATCACCGGCTGAACCGCTGGCAGGCGTCCGCCGCCGCCCCGGTGAACTGGGTGGCCCGCGGCCTGTCGCCGGTGATCGGCTTCGCGGTCGGCATCCTCGTGCTGATGATGGCGCTGACCTCGAACATCGGCAATATCACGCTCCTCGGGTCGACGGTTCTCGGCCTGGTCGCCCCGAGCGAGACCGGCAACAAGCCGCTGACCTGGATTGTCGCCACCGCGCTCTGCCTGGTTGTGGTCGGCATCGCCATTATCGGCGTCAAGGTGACGATCAGGTTCGAGGGCTGGGTGGTGCTGGGCGAGTACATCATCATCGGGACGCTGGCGATCTGGGGCCTGACGAGCGAGCTCTCGCACCACCACGGACCGAGCTGGTCGTGGTTCTCCGTCTCCCACGCGCCGAGCGGCTCGACCGGGCTGATCGCCGGCGTGGTCATCGCGACATTCCTGCTCGGCGGCTGGGATTCCCCCATCTACCTGGGCGATGAGCAGCAGCGGCCGCGCGACCCCGGTCGCTCGGTCATGATCTCGATCACGTTCTGCACGCTGTGGGTGGTCGGCCTCTTCGTCTGCCTGGAAGGGCTCGCGCCTGCCAGCGACATCACCGCCAACGGCAGCAACGTGCTGCCGTACCTGGCCGGCCGGCTCACGGGCAAGGTCTTCGTCGATCTCGTCGCGCTGGCGGTGATCGCATCTTTTGCCACCACGACTCAGTCGCAGATCGTCGACGGCAGCCGGATCATGTTCGGCATGGCCCGCGACAAGATCCTCCCCCGGCGGCTTGGCATCGTGAACAGGACGCACCGCACGCCGGTGGCCGGCCTGATCGTCATGGGCCTGATCCCGATTCTCGCGCTCGTCCTCTACCTGGCCAGCAGCAGCCTCGAGCGGACGATCGTGTACATCGACTCCACCGGCGGGCTCCTGTTCGCCGGCTACTACGTGGTGGTCTCGGTCTACTCCATCTGGTACTACCGCGGCGTGCTGTTCCGTGACGTGCGGGAGTTCCTCCTCGGCCTGCTGCTCCCGCTGGTCGGCGCGGGCACGCTGGTGTACGTGATCGTCAAGTCGCTGCCGGGCACGTCGGGCATCGTCCAGGTCCTGGCGCTCGTCCTCTTCCTGGTCGGCGTGCCGCTGGCACTGGTGTCGTGGGCGATCACCCGGGCGCCGTTCTTCCGGATCAAGCCCGAGCGCTACCACGAAGGAGACGAGGTCGAGCAGCCAGCTCCCGCCGTCAGTGCCTAAGCCTCAGGGCAGGCACGGGCGGCCGCCGGTCCTGGCCAATGGCCAGGACCGGGGTCGCCCGCCGCTGCGCAGCGACGGGTGGCTGCGCGGCGATGACGAGGTTGCGCTGGAGCACCGGGCGGCGTTGCGTCCTGCCGGGTTCCGCTCGGCGATGCTGGCCGGTGCGCGCGCTCCTGATACCGGAACGAGGCGTCACCGGCACGCTGACGGCCGCCCGCTGATCGGGATCGCGAGTACGGCCAGCGATCTTAACCGGTGCGACCGTGGCCTGGACGTGCTGGCAGCCGCGGTGCGCGCCGGAGTGCTGGCCGCGGGCGGCCTGCCGCTCGCGTTCCCGGTCATGTCGCTGAGCGAAGACCTGATGAAGCCGACGGCGATGCTGTACAGGAACCTGCTGGCGATCGAGGTCGAGGAGACGATCAGATCGCAGCCGCTGGACGGCATCGTCGCGCTCGGCAACTGCGACAAGAGCGTGCCCGCCTACCTGATGGCGCTGGCCAGCGCCGACGTTCCGGCGCTGCTCGTGACGGGCGGCTCCCGCGCGCCGGCTACGTTCCGGGGCGAGCGGCTGGGGAGTGGCACCTCGCTGTGGCGCTACTACGACGCGCGCCGGTCCGGCCAGCTCACCGACCCGCAGTGGAACAGGCTCGAGGTCTGCCTCGGCCGCGGCCTCGGGGCGTGCAACACGATGGGCACCGCCTCGTCGATGGCGATCGTGGCCGAGGCGCTCGGCCTGATGCTGCCCGGCACCGCCGTCCTGGCCGCCGGTGACCCGGCGCAGGTGGCGCTGGCCGAGGCGGCGGGCCGGCGCATCGTTGCAATGACCGCCTCGGGGACGCGGCCCTCGGCCGTGCTCACCCCGGCCGGGTTCGGCAACGCGATCGCGGCCCTGGCGGCTGTGGGCGGGTCGACGAACGCGATCATCCACTTGTGCGCGATCGCCGGCCGGCGTGCCATCACGCTGCCGTTGGAGCGGTTCGCCGAGGTGAGCGCGTCCGTGCCGGTCATCGCCGACGTCAGCCCGGTCGGGTCGGGGCTGATGTCCGACCTGGCGGCCGCGGGCGGTCTGCCCGCGGTGCTCGCGCAGATCACGCCGCACCTGGATCTGGATGTCGCCACCGCGACCGGCGAGTCGCTCGGTGAGGTGCTGGCCCGGCACCCTATCCGGGCACGCGGCGCCATCCGGTCCGCAACTGACCCGGTCACGCCTTCGGCGGCCTTCACGATCGTCCGCGGCAACCTCGCCCCGGACGGCGCGGTCATCAAGACCGCGGCCGCCAGCCCGGCGCTGCTTCGTCACCGGGGGCGCGCCGTGGTGTTCCACTCGTACAACGAGATGCGCGAGCGGATCGACGACCCGGCGCTCGAGGTCACACCGGACTCGGTGCTCGTCCTGGCGGGCTGCGGCCCGGCGGGCGCGGGCATGCCGGAGTGGGGGATGCTGCCGATCCCGCGCAAGCTGCTCGACCAGGGCGTCACCGACATGGTGCGGATCAGCGAGGGGCGGATGAGCGGCACCAGCTTCGGGACCGTAGTACTGCACGCCGCGCCAGAAAGCGCGGTCGGAGGCCCGCTCTCGCGGCTGCGGGACGGCGACATGGTGCGGTTGGACGCGCGGGCGGGCGAGCTGTGCGTCGAGGCCGACCCGGAAGCGTTCGCGGCCAGGACGCCGGTCCTGCCGCCGGTCCGCGACCTGCGCGGCTGGCCGGTTCTGCACCGGGCGCACGTCACCCAGGCCCCGCAGGGATGCGACTATGACTTTCTGCAGGCGCGCTCACCGGAGCAGCTGCCGTTCGCCGAGCCGGTGATCGGCCGGTCCTAGGTCTTGGCCGCCACCGCGCCCCAGGGAGTAGAGCCGTCCCTCGCAGCAGGAGGCAGGAGTCAATGCAGGAGAGCCGATCGCCCGCACATCCGGACCAGGTCCTGGCCACGTTTCCCGACCAGCAGCCCGGCGAGGTAACCCAGGCCGTCGCCGCGGCCCGCTCGGCTGCACCGGGATGGGCGGGGCTGCCCGCGCTGCAGCGCAGCCAGGCGCTGGACGCCGCGGCCGACGCGGTCGCCGGCGCGGCCGGTGACCTGACCGAGCTCGGGATCGCCGAGGTCGGCAAGCCGCGCGGCGAGATGGCGGCCGAGGTCGCCAGGGGCGTGGCGATCCTGCGGTACTACGCACAGGCGGCGCTGGACCCGGACGGCGACACCCTGCCATCAGCCGATGGCCGGTCGCTGCTCATGAGCCGCCGCCGACCGCACGGCGTGGCCGGGTGCATAACCCCGTGGAACTTCCCCGTAGCGATTCCGCTCTGGAAGATCGCGCCGGCGCTGGCCTACGGAAACGCAGTCGCATGGAAGCCCTCGCCCGCTGCCACTGCCATCGCGCGCGAGCTTGCGGCCCTGGTGGCGACCGCACTACCGCCCCGAGTGCTCGCGCTGGTGACGGGCGACGCCGACTCCGGCCAGGCGCTGACCCAGGCGGCCGATCTCATCTCGTTCACCGGGTCGGCGGCGGTCGGCAGGTCGGTGGCGGTCGCCGCCGCCGAGCGCGGCATCCCCGCGCAGGCGGAGATGGGCGGGCAGAACCCGGCCGTGATCCTGCCCGACGCGGACCTGGAGCAGGCCGCGCGGATTATCGCCCAGGCCGCGATGGGCTACGCGGGCCAGAAGTGCACGGCCACCTCGCGGATCATTGTCGTGGGCGACGCCGGTGCGGCGGGCGAGGCTCTCGTGGCTGCGGTGCGCCGGCTGCCGGTCGGCGACCCGGCGGACGACGGTACCGTGATCGGGCCCGTCATCAGCGAAGCCGCGATGTCCCGAGTTCTCGACGCGGCGGCCGAAGTGCAACGAGCCGGCGGCCGGGTCATCCTCGGCGATGACCCGGTACCTGAAGAGGGCTACTTCGTGGCACCGGTCCTGGCTGAGGGGGTCGAACCGTCGGCCAGGATCGCGCAGGAGGAGATATTCGGCCCGTTCGCGGTCGTCCTCAGCGCGCGCGACGAAGCCGATGCCCTGCGCATCGCCAACGGGGTCAGGTACGGGCTGGCCGCGTCGGTATTCACCCGCGACCTGGACCGTGCGCTCCGGTTCACCGCCGAGCTAGACGCCGGGCTGGTGCGGGTCAACGCGCCCACGTCCGGGGTGGACTTCTACGCCCCGTTCGGCGGGGTCAAGGACTCGAGTGCCGGACCGCGGGAGCAGGGCAAGGCGGCCAGGGACTTCTACACGGTGACCAGGACGATCACGATCTCGCCCAGTTCGCCGGGCTGAGCGGTCAGCCGGCCTCGGCCTGCGTCGGCCAGGGCCGGAAAAGGTCAGCGGCCCTGGGGTAGATCTCGGCGGCGATCGCCACGCTCATCGGCTTGACCAGCTCGCGCAGCCGCAAGCAGCCGGCCTCTCCTAGCGCCTCATGGGGCGCGAGGGCCAGCAGGTCGGTCTGATGCTCGACGGCCTCCCGGTGCTCGCGACCCGCCTGCGTCGCCACCTCCTCGGCGTCGATCAGCCCGCGACTGCGCAGCCTCTCCGCGGCCGCCGACCACTGCTGCGCCGACCAAGCCCTCGTCCGCGCGAACTCCCGAGGCACGCCGCCCGCTGCTACGTGCATCAGCAGCGCCTCGCAGCCGTCGTAACCGGCCGCCTGCAGTGCCATAAGGTGACCGTCACCGCGATGCTCGCGCAGCAGCGTCAGGGCATGCCACAGGCGCAGGTGCGGCTCCTGCGGCCACGGCAGCGACGCGTGCCCGGCGTACAGAGCCCGGCCCTCGGGCTGGCATGCCCGGGCCGCGATCGTGGCCAGGTCGGCCGCCTCCCTGACCTCCGGCCCGGAGATCACCGCATCGCCCAGCACGCGGCGCAGCGCCGCGTCCACGGCAGCGAGCCGGGGCTCGAGAATCGCCGCGGGCGTGGCCAGCGACCAGGCCGCCGGGATGCACGAGCGGATCAGCTCGGGCTGGAAGTTGTAGAACGTGGCAATCACGACGTCGGCGGGTACCGCGCCCATCGGCGCCGCGCGTCCGGCGAAGTACCCCATCGGACCGGCCACCAGGCCGGCCGCGGCGTATGCCGTGGCCGCCTCTGGCACCAGGAAGATGATTGACGGGTAGGGGTTGGCGGTCCGGGCGAGCTTGCGCGCTATGACAGGGTCCACAGTCGGAAGCTAGCAGTTCAGGCGATCGCGGGCACGACGGGCAATCGCCCAGGTTAGGCAGCATCGGTGACGGCGGGCGAATGACCCGCGACGGGTGAGGTGGCCCGATGAGATCTGGAGATATTCGCTGTCAGGCACATCTCGAGGAAGGTCACGATGAACACTCAGAGCTACTCACCATACCGGCTCAAAGCCACCCCGATGGTGGTTGGTCTCGTGCTAGTCGGGACCGGCTGTCTCATGGGCATGTCCGGAGTGATCGTCGGCGGACATGCGGTCATGTCCGCTGCTCGCCGGTGGTTCCTCGGCCTGGCCGATCAGGCTCCGCAGGCCATGAAGCCTAAGTGGGGCCAGCAGACCAAGGTCGCCATGACACCCGGCTCCCCGGCCATGCATGGCAATGGCGCACGCATCCGAAGCGGTCGCGCCTGATTACCTCACGGCGCCGCCGGAACGAACTGGCCAATGTCACTAAGCCCAGTCCCGTCCGGGCCGGCAAGGCATTCAGCTTGAAGAGCGGTCGGCCGCCCCTCACAACCGAGGTGGCGGCCGACTGGCTCGTCGCCCGCCTGCGCCGCAACGCTTTCATCCGGCCGTTCGTGCCGCCACGCTAGGCGCTCATGGCGACGAGGGCTCAGGGCCGGGCGGTCACTGTCGCCGGGTCGTGGCGGGCATCGTGCAGGTCACGTTTCCGGGGCGTCAGCCCGACCGTGCGCCCCGCTTGTTGCCGTCTTGGACGGGCTGGGCTGGGAACGACGCGGACCGATACAGGTGAGGATCCCGCGACGATTCTGGGTCTATGCAGCCTTCGTCGGGCTGTACACCATTTGCGAGAGTGCGCAGACGAGAACTGGTCGCAGCTTGAGGCCGGGACGCCGGGCGACAGGGTTCGTCACGAGACACGTCCCCGGGTGCGAAATCACCCGCTGCGGATGATGGCGGGTTTACCTCA
>JASIBJ010000460.1 GCA_030045215.1 Streptosporangiaceae bacterium
AGAGCCCTCGGATAGCTCGAAACGCTCGCCGACGGGTTCAATCCCGGACTTTCTGGGTAGGTCAGCACCCTCAGACATATCGGCCGACGGGGGCGGACCGTTGCGCCTCACATAAGCCTCCCGCTGTACCGTTCACCTGTCCCGACCGTCGATAGCTATAGCTAAGGTTCTCAGCATGGCTCACACACCGGCCGTCACCAAGGCAGTCATTCCTGCCGCCGGCCTAGGTACGCGGTTCCTCCCCGCCACCAAGGCCATCCCCAAGGAAATGCTGCCGATCATCGACACGCCGACTATCCAGATGGTGGTCGAGGAGGCGGTAGCGGCCGGCCTGACGGACGTGCTGATGATCACGGCCCGCGGCAAAACGGCTATCGAAGATCATTTCGACCGGAACCTCGATCTCGAGGAGGTCCTCACCGCCAAGGGGGACGAGGCCGGGCTGGCGAGCATCACCGCGTCCAACCAGATGGCCGCGATGCACTTCGTGCGGCAGGGCAAGGCACTCGGGCTCGGGCACGCCGTCCTTTGCGCGGCCCAGCACGTGGGGAACGAGCCATTTGCCGTGCTGCTCGGCGACGACTTCATCGACGCCCGCGACCCGCTGCTGAAGCGGATGCTCGAAGTCCGCCAGCAATATGGCGGCAGCATCGTGGCGCTGATGGAGGTCGAGCCCGAGCAGGTGTCGGCCTACGGGGTAGCCACGATTAAGCCCACAGACGCCGACGATGTTGTGGCGGTGACTGACCTCGTCGAGAAGCCCGCGGTGAACGAGGCGCCCTCGAACTGGATCGTTGTCGGCCGCTATGTGTGCGATCCGGCGATCTTCGATGTTCTGCGGCAGACCCCGCCAGGACGCGGCGGCGAGATCCAGCTCACCGACGCCCTGCGCACCCTGGCCAGGACCGACCGGGCTTACGGCGCCAACGGCACCGCCGCGGACGGCGGCGGCGTGTACGGCGTACTGTTCCGCGGCCGACGCTACGATACGGGCAAGAAGCTCGACTATCTGCAGACGCTCATCCAGTTCGCCTGTGAAAGGCCCGATGTGGCGCCTGAGTTCGTGCCCTGGCTGCGCAGCTACCTGGAGAGCTTGTCACCCGCGCCGTCGCGCTAGCCGACGGGCCAGTAGTCTGCGGATGACTACAGCCGAACGCGTCGGAAGAGCCGTGGTGGACTCGTGATGGACTCCATAGAGAGCTACCTTTCCGAGGTGCTTGCCGAGATCAAGCCGCTGCCACCGAGCGAACTGGCGCTGGCCGACGGTCTCGGCGCAGTGCTCGATGGTGACGTCACGGCCCGGTGGGCGCTCCCTGCCTTCGACAACTCGGCGATGGACGGCTACGCGGTCCTCGCAGCCGACGTCGCTGGCGCCTCTGCCGGCAAGCCCGCGATCCTTGAGGTGGCCGGGGAGATCCCGGCCGGCGACACGGCCGCGCATACGATCGAGCCCGGCACCTGCATGCGGATCATGACCGGCGCGCCGATGCCAGACGGGGCGGACGCGGTCATCCAGATCGAGAACACCGACGGCGGCTCCGAAAGGGTGTCGATCTACGAATCGGTCGAGCCCGGCACGTCCGTGCGCCTCACGGGCGGCGACGCGAAGCCCGGCGATCTGCTGCTCGCCTCGGGAACGCGGCTGGGTGCGGTGCACCTGGGCCTGCTGGCCGCAGCCGGCTGGGCCTCCGTGCAGGCCCGGCCGCGGCCACGGGTGACGGTGATCTCGACCGGCGACGAGCTCATCGACCCTGGCTCCGAGCTAGCACGCGGCCAGATCTGGGAGTCCAACGCCACGATGCTCGCGGCCGCGGCCCGCCAGGCCGGCTGCCCTGCCCGCCGGCATCCGGTCGTCCGGGACAACGTCGACGCCGTGCTCAAGGCCGTCGAGGAAGCGCTGCCCGGGACCGACCTGCTCGTCACCACCGGCGGCGTGAGCATGGGCGGCGAGCACGACGTGGTGAAGGCCGCGCTTGGCTCTCTCGGCACGGTCACCTTCCACAAGGTCGCCATGCAGCCCGGCATGCCCCAGGGCTTCGGCGTGGTCGGCCCGGCCGGAACGCCGATCTTCACCCTGCCAGGGAACCCGGTAAGTGCGTATGTGTCGTTCTTCCTGTTCGTCATGCCCGCGCTTGATGCCTTGCAAGGCCACACCGCAGGGGAACGAGGGGTGTCCCTCTCAGCCACGCTCACACAGCCAGTGCGGTCTCCGGCTGACAAGAGATCCTTCCTGCGCGGGATCCTCGACGTCGGCTCCGGTCAGGTCACGCCGGTGACGGGCCAGGCCTCACACCAGCTCGCCTCGCTGGCCAGGGCGAACGCCCTGGTAATCGTTCCGGAGCCGATCACGTCGCTGGAGGCGGGATCGACCGTGGAAGTCATAGAACTGCCGTGACCGCAAGCCAGGAGCCGCAGCAGCCACTCCCGCACCTGGATTCGGCCGGGCACGCCCGGATGGTCGATGTCTCCGGCAAAGAGGTAACCGCGCGGGCGGCCACGGCGTCCGGAACTGTGCTGCTGTCAGCCGCCGCCGTGGCGGCGCTGCGCGAGGGCACGGTGCCGAAGGGGGACGCGCTCGCGGTCGCCAGGATCGCCGCTATTCAGGGCGCCAAGCGCACACCGGACCTGGTCCCGCTGTGCCATCCGATCGGGCTGCACTCAGTCGGCGTCGAGCTGGACGTGCTCGATCACGGTGTGCAGATCAGCTGCACGACCAGGACAGCCGACCGCACGGGGGTGGAGATGGAGGCCCTCACCGCGGTCTGCGTCGGCGCGCTCGCTCTGATCGACATGATCAAGGCGATCGACCCGGCGGCCGTGATCACCGACGTCC
>JASIBJ010000461.1 GCA_030045215.1 Streptosporangiaceae bacterium
ATGCCCGGCACGGGATTGACAGGCATAATCATGGTTGGCACCTGGCAAAACGGCGAGATGATCACCTTCGCCGTCTGCCATGGCCACCGCTCCGCTGTCGTCCTCGACCTCGCCGACCAGGTATATGACCGGATCGTTGTCACGGTCGAGAATCCCGACGAAGTAGTCGCCCATCTGAGGTGAGACGGTCCGCAGCCGCTGGCAGTGATGGTGCGTGCGCGGCATGCCCGAGGCTAGGCGGCCGAATTAGCCTGCGCTCGCTGGATCAAAATCGGCGGCTTGACGATCGGCTCCAGGCACCCGGCCATCCTCCTGAAGCTCCCGATCGACAAGAGGTGACATCGACTCCTCACGGTGCGCCGAAGGATCATCCCGGCTCGGGAGGGGCTCCACGCCCATGTCCGGCCAGCCCGGCTCGTCCGCGTGTCTGCCAGGGTGCGCCTGCTGGGAGGGTTGTCCGACCTGCTTCGGAGATCGCCTTAACCTGGCGAGTCAGCGGTGCGGATAGGCGTTTGCCATGGCCAGCCCGGTGGTGAAGGCTTGGCGGGAAAGGCACGAAGGCCCCGGGATCACGGAATGCGGGCCATGGCTCTCGGCAAGGTCACGGACTAGCACGCCGGCTATCCGCGCGACGCCCGGCTGGCGGGCGCCGCGACTTCGACCATGAGGAGCATCAGTGTCTTCGAGTACTTCCATCGTGGGCTTGCCCGATCCCGGCGGGCAGCCGTCCCGGGTGTTCCGGCGCGGCGATACCGTCCTGCGCCCGGCCGGGCCATGGACGCCGACGGTGCACGCCCTGCTGCGGCACCTGGAGCGGGTCGGCTTCGCCGGGGCACCGCGGGTCGTGGGAGGGGGGTACGACGACCAGGGCCGCGAGGTCCTGACCTTCATCGAGGGGACGTTCGTCCACCCGCGCGCCTGGAGCGACGACCAGATCTGGCACGCCGGGCGGCTGCTGCGCGCCCTGCACGACGCCACCACGGGATTCCGGCCGCCGCCGGGCGCCGTGTGGTGCCCCTGGCCGTTCCGGGCCGGGCCCGGCGAGCCCGGAACGGTCATCAGCCACTGCGACGCGGGACCGTGGCACTTCGCGGTCCGTGACGAGCTGCCGTTCGCGCTCATCGACTGGGACACCGCCGGCCCCACCGACCGGCTCGATGAGATAGCCGCGACCGCCTGGTGGAACGCGCAGCTACACGACGACGACATTGCCGAGCGGCACTTGCTCCCGCCCGCGGCGGCACGGGCGGCGCAGCTGGGCCACTTCCTCGACGGCTACCAGCTGCCGGCTGCCGAACGGGACGGGCTGGTCACCAGGATGATCGAGTACGCGATCCGCGACTGCGCCGCCGAAGCAGTCAAGGCACACATCACCCCGGACTCCTCCGATCCCGCGCCGCTATGGGCGCTGGCCTGGCGGGGCCGGTCAGCGGCCTGGATGATCCGTCACCGGGCGCTGCTGGAAAGCGCAATCGCCTGATCCCGGCACCGCCCGCAGGGTCCGGTTGTGACCTGCCGCCCCATCGCGCGGCAGTGGTAAGGAGAAGGTCTACGGTTCGATTCCGTAAGGGGGCTCCATCCACCAGGCCAAACGTGGCCTTCAGTTGACCTTAATTCGCCGCGGGAGCCATTCCGGGAGCCACTCTGGCTGGGTGGCTGCCAAGGGACGCTGCGGACGACCGAACTCGGCGGCTCGTTCCGGGTCGAGTCGGAGACTTTCGCGGCAATCACGTCGCTGATTTGTGCGCCACCCGGTGCTAGGCCGTGGCCGGGCCCGGAATTGCCCATGGGGTGCTGTAGTCCGGCCGCCCGCCTGGTTCGGCACGTTCAACTCGGGCGAGTGGGCTCGGGGAGACCATCGCGATATGACCGTCGGAGAGCCATTTAACGATGTAGGGCGGCGAGCCATCCTGGTGCGGCACGCGAATGATGACCGCCGACCTCGCCGGATCGTCGGATACGACGAGCCGGTCGCCTACGCGAGCGTACATGGAGGGCTCCTCAGCTCAGGGCTCGATGCTGTCTCGAGCCTGCCTGGCGCATACCTAACTCGCCAGCGACCTTGGCCTTGCTGGTTTGGGACCTTGGCCACCTGCACCGCTTGCTCAGCTGAGCCGATCGGTCAGCGCGTCAGCGGTGAGAACAGTCGCCGCGGACGATCGGGCCTGGGTTCGCACCGCCGCGGAATGTCGCTCAGGCCGAAGGCATGGCGGCGGCCTGACTCTCGCTTTCGCGTACCGCGGCCGAGCTCGATGAAAGATAAGGGCTTACGTCCTGGGCCGCAGAGGTCATTCGCCACTCACTGTCGTCGACGCCGAGCGAGAGGCTCGCATTGTCAGTCAACGGAATGGCCGGCCCGGCAGATGGGGCTGGCGCCGAGAAAGGACAGGACAATGCGCCGCAAGACAGTCAACCTGCTTCTGGCCGCCGCAGGCGTGCTTATGCTCGCCGCAGGCGGGCTGCTGCTGTGGGGATCGGCTTACATCCACAACACCGTCACCACCCAGCTCGCCGCGCAGAAGGTGTACTTCCCGCCGGCAGCGGCCTTCGCCCACCCCAAGGTCGGCACCGAGATCACCCCGTCGATGATCCCGTCGGTGTCCCAGTACGCCGGGCAGCA
>JASIBJ010000462.1 GCA_030045215.1 Streptosporangiaceae bacterium
GCGGCTGGTGCCGGACTGGCCGCTGGACTACTGGCGCCAGCTCGGGCCGCACCGGGTCCAGGAGACCGGCGACCTTGTGCCGCTTGCGGATCTCGGCGGCCTTGTCCGCGTTTCGGGTCCTGGGGCCGTCGGGTCGTCCTGGCCGGCCGGGGCGCTGGAGCCGGTCGTGGTCGACGGGGTGCGCCAGGACTACGCCGCGTTGCTGGCGTGCTCGTGGGGACGTCCGACGCAGGCGTTCGGACCTGGCTACGCACGGTTCGACAGCCACCGCCATATCCCCCATCTGCCCGGCCCGCCGTACCACTTCATGACTAGGATCGTCGCGGCCGACGGGCCAATGGGCAGCATGCAGACCGGCACTGCCGTGACCGCCGAGTACGACGTGCCGGCCAGCACCTGGTACTTCGAGCAGAACGGCGCGGCCACGATGCCGTTTGCGGTGATCATGGAAGCTGCGTTGCAGACGTGCGGCTGGCTCGCCACCTACGCGGGCAGCGTCCTGTCCTCCGAGGCCGACCTGCGGTTCAGGAACCTCGACGGCACCGGCACCGTCCTGCGTGAGGTGACGCCGGGAACCGCCCTGCTGCGCACGCGGGCGGAGTTGCGCGAGATCTCGCGGCTCGGCAACGTGATCATCGAGTCGTTCACCGCCACGACAATGGCCGTAGGCGGGCCGGCCGACGGCGAGGATGTCTTCAAGCTGGACACGGTGTTCGGGTTCTTCCCGAAGGAATCGCTGGCTGAACAGCCCGGCCTGCCGGCGTCCGAGGAGGAACGCTCACGGCTCGCAGACAGTCCGCCGGGGGAGCGCGTCGTGGACCTTCGGGCCAGCCAGCCGCAGTACTGCGCGGGCCAGGCCCGGTTGCCGGGGCCGATGCTTCTCATGCTCGACCGGGTCACCGGGTACTGGCCGGACGGCGGGCGGGACGGCCTCGGCCGCGTGCGCGCGGAGAAGGACATCGACGCCGGCGAGTGGTACTTCAAGGCGCATTTCTTCCAGGATCCGGTCCAGCCCGGGTCGCTCGGCGTGCAGGCGATGTGCCACGTGCTGCAGTGGTATCTGATCGAATCCGGTGCCGTGGCCCAGGTGCCGGATCCGCGGTTCGAGCCGATCATGACCGGCCAGCCCGTGACCTGGAAATACCGGGGACAGGTCATGCCCACGGCCAGATGCCTGCTCATCGAGCTCGACATCACCGGCATCGGCGACGACGAGCGTGGCCACTGGGCCACCGCCGACTGCTGGCTATGGGTCGACGGACAGCGGATCTACCAGGTCAGCGGTCTCGGGATGAGGGTCGTGCCCAGCCGGAGCTGAGAAACTGAGCCGGGTCATTCGCCGCCGGGCTCAGTCCTGGTCTCACCTGCTGGAATGCCGTCGAGGAAGAACTTGAGCGCCCTCCGCTTGATGAGGCGCTTGACCGGATTGATCCGACTGAGCTTGAGTGCCTCATCGAGCGAGTTCGGGATGTTGACCAGCACCGGAACGACCTGGACGCCGCGCATGGACCCGTCAGGCCCGGCGCGCATCCAGGCTTCTCCGAAGATCATCTTGCACCGCTGGTGAAGTCGTGCGTCGCAGGACACCAGCAGCCGCAGGTATCCCTGAGCCAGCGCGTGGTGCCAGATCGCCCGGTACAGCATCAGCGTCGTCATGGCGCTGACGCCCTGTTCCCGGACGAGGGCCGATATCTCGCCGACGTGGGCGACGTCCAGCGACTCCAGGAGCTTGCGCTGGTCCGGGTAGAACTGCTGGGTCACGTAGGCGGGGAACGAGGCAAGTCCCTTGTCGGGGTCGGCGTAGATGATGCGCACCGCGGCGAATGCGTGCGGCGCTCCGGCCTCAAGTCCTCGCACGATGAAGTACCGGGCGTGATCCTGCTCGGGATCCTCGTCGGGTCCGATGAAGCCGTCGGGGGTGAGGTCGGCCTCGGTGACGATGCCGAGCCTGACGTAGGTCCGCGCGTGCAGTTGCTTCGCAGCTCTTAAATCGTCGGGCAGCTCGACGGGGACCGTCTCCATTCCCGGGAGCACGGTATTGAGCTGCCGGTAATACTTCAGCATCTGTCGGATCATGGCGACTTGAGCCACCCCTCGTTCCCTGACGTCAGGGCTTCCGGCACGGGCACAGGCGGCCGCGCCACCTCGCGGGGGCGCGCCGGGAGCAGGAAGATCGCAATCAGGAATCCGGCTGCGGCCACGCCGGCCGCGACGGCGCCCGCGTAGTTGTTGCCGTGCAGGAAGGCGGCGACCGCGACGGCGTCGAGCTGGCGGGCCGCGGCGCTCACCCCGGCGTGGCTGAGCTGCTGCGCGGCCGCGGCTGCGCCGCCGACCGACCCCTTCGCGGCGGTGACGGCGGCTGGCGGAAGCCCGCGCGGCAGTCCGGCGAGCAGCCTGCTTGTGTACAGTGAGCCGGCCACACTGCCGATGACGGCCACGCCCAGCGCGCCGCCGAAGAGCCGGGTCGTTGCGTTGACGGCCGACGCGATACCCGATTTTTCGGCTGGGACGGCGCCGAGGATGGCCTCCGCGGCCGGCGCCTGGGTCAGCCCGAGCCCGGCCCCGAGCACGACTTCCTGAGCGGCAATGACCAGGTACGGGGTCGCCTGCGATTCCCGCGACGTCCACAGCAGCGCCAGGCCGAACAGCGCCAGGCCGGCCGCGACGATGACCTTGTTGCCGATCCGGACTGCAAGCTTGGTGCCCGCTACCGACGCCAGCGCGACGGCGGCCGCGACGGGCAGTAGCCGCACACCTGTGCTCAGAGGGCTGTACGCCTTGATGACCTGGAAGTACTGCGTCACCAGGAAGATGAAGCCGAGCAGCGCGAAGAACGCGATCGCGACGGCACCGCTGGCCGCGGTGAACCGCGGGTTCCGGAACAGGCTGACGTCAATCATCGGGTGAGGGTTGCGCTGTTCGACTGCGATCAGGCCGGCCAGCACGGTCGCGCCGCCGACGAGAACTACGATCGTGGTCGCCGAGTCCCAGCCCCAGTCCGGCGCCTGGATGACACCGAGTATGAGCAAGCCCATTCCGGCAGCGGAGAGTATCAGGCCCCGTGAGTCGACGGGCGGGGTCGCCGGGTCCCTGGATGTGGGCACGGCGATCGCTACTCCGGCGACGACGACCACGGCGATCACTGCCATGCAGACGAAAATGCTGCCCCACCAGAACTGCTCAAGCAGCCAGCCGCCCGTGATCGGGCCGAGCGCGATTCCCACGCCAGCGCAGGCACCCCACAGTCCGATGGCCCTGGCCCGCTCGCGGCGCTCAGTGAAGGTGTTAGTCAGGAGGGACAGCGTGGCCGGGAACACCATCGCTGCGCCGACGCCCATCACGGCACGCGCGCCGATCAGCTCGCTGGCCGTGGCGCACAGGGAGCCCGCAACGCTAGCTGCGCCGAACACGCCGATGCCGGCGAGCAAGATGCCCTTGCGGCCGAACCGGTCCGACAAGCTTCCGGCCAGGAGTACCAGCGCGGCGAACACCAGGTTGTAGGCGTCAACCACCCACTGCAGGTCGGTCGTGGTCGCGTGGAGCTGCCGTACCAGGGCGGGCAACGCGACGTTCACGATCGTGATGTCCAGGTTGAGGATCAGCGCGGCGAGGCAGAGCGCTGCCAGCGCCAGGGCCTTGCTCTGAACTCGGAGATGGGAGGCGAACCGGGAGCCAGCGGACGCGATGGCCACCCTTCCTCCTGTCTGATCGCCTGCCCAGCAGGCCTCGCCTATCGGCGAAAGGGCGGGCTGACTGAAATGGTTTCCGTTAATCCTGGTAGCAATGCTGCCGTACGGCAATAGGCAGATATACCGATCACTGCGGACTTATCCCACTGCCGCAGCTTCGGCACACGACGGCTCGAAGCGCGGCGGGAAGATCGACATCCCCGCCGTAGTGACAGGAGACTTACACGCCGGGTTTGTCCTCGGAGGCGGTTTGCGCCGCAGCCGCGAGAGGTCATCGACGGAGCGGCGCGTGGGCTATCCAGCAGGGTCTCGGCATAGTGGCGTGATGGCTTGTTTATGACCGGGAGTCTGGTTCGCTCACCGGGACGCGGCGCAGGCACGGTTCCAAGATCATGTGGGTGTCGAATCCAGTGATCAGTTGCCGGACGTGGCCTGCGCTCGCTCAGGTGACCCGCGCGGCCACCAGGGTCTCGAAGGTATAGGGTCGCAGGCCATCGGTACGGCCGGCGAAGTACCGCTGCTGGAGGTCTGCACGTGCGGGGTGGTCCACGACCTTTAGCCCGCACCGGCTGATCAGCCTCTCGATCTCCGATACCGGCCAGCCAGGCTGAAGAGGCTCACCGACAGAAGCCGCGATCGGCGTGTAGATACGGGCGTATTCCGTCCCCGCATCGTCGAGCACACAGTCCTCGGGCCGGTAGGAGAGCACCACCTCAGACCCGGGAGCAGCCGCCGCGATCGTGCGCAACGTCGACTCGATCGCCTGTGCCGTCAGATAGGGGGCCACGCCCGTCCAGCAGAACATCGCCGGCTGCGCCCAGTCGAACCCGGCCGCGCCCAGAACACCCTGAACCGGTTCGGCCTCGAAATCAGCCGGCACGAAGACCTGCGAGTCGCTGAGCGGCAGGCCGAGTTCCCTGACCCGCTCGAGCTTCCAGGCCTGGGAGGCAGGGTGATCAACCTCGAACACCCTCAGCGAGCCGAGCAAATCCGGCCGCCGCCACGCGAACGAGTCAAGCCCCGCGCCAAGAATCACGTAC
>JASIBJ010000463.1 GCA_030045215.1 Streptosporangiaceae bacterium
ACCTGCCCGGCGCGTTGCGCTCGCTGCGTCGGATGATCACCATGGCGTGCAGGCAAACGACCCCGGCGTGGCTCGACGCGGCCGAGGAGGCATGGCGGCACCTCCCGGCCGGCCTGGCCACGGCGGCGGTCATTCCGATTTGGCGGCGTCCTTGGATGGTGGTGGGGAGCGACACCTTCGCCGGTGACCTGCTCGCGAGGCTCGGCGTGACCAACATCTACGCCAGTCACGGCGACCGGTATCCGCGGGTCGGCATCGATGAGCTGCTCGCAGCCGGCGTCGATCTGGTGGTGCTGCCTGACGAGCCGTACCGGTTCACCGCTTCCGATGGGCCCGAGGCCTTTCCTGGCAGCCGGACCGCGCTGGTCAGCGGGCGCCACCTGACCTGGTACGGTCCGTCCCTGGTCGAGGCGCCGTCCGTACTGGGCAGGCAGCTTGGCGCCGCGAGGGTCCGCTGACATGACGACGCCCCCGGAAGCAACTGCTCACGAGGGCGTGCCGGGGCCGGTGCGAAGGTCGCCTCTCGGCGAGTGGCACATCGCGGCTCCAGCCGAACGGTATTCCGCGAAGGCGATAGTTGCGGCCCGGGGGACACATGCGCACCGACGAGATTTGTAACGGGCTGGCCACGCGGTATATTCCGCAGCCGGAGGGACGTTCCGATCCACTAGATAATGAGGTCCATGGCAGGCAGGCGCCGGGGGGTGATGGCCGGTGGCAAAGGATGAGGCGCTGATCGGCTGCATCGGCGTGGTCACTGTGGCGACGCGCGGCGCCGACGGGCCCGGAGAGGTCCATTGCAAGATACGCGGGGGCACCGAGTCGTTCATTGCCTGGTCGCCCGAGCCACTGCCCAAGGGAACCAAGGTGCTGATAATCGAGTCCCGCGGTCTCCGGACAGTAGACGTCAGCGCCTGGTCAGACCCCCTCGACGACTTTCCCGGTGACTCATCTGCATAGACGACATTCGGGGTTAAGCTAGTCGCGCCATCCACGGGGGTTATATCGCCGCACACTGGCGGATAGGGGAAGTGGAAATGTTCGGTTACCGGGTGCCTGCCCCAGACGAAGCCATGCTGATTTCCGGGGGTCGCTACGGCATGAAGGGCGCGCCGTTCCGGGTGGTGACCGGACACGGTGCGTTCGTAGTCCCGTTCGTCCGCAAGGTGCGTTATCTCACCCTGGCCATGCGAGAGGCCGAGGTGACCGAGCAGTGCGTGACGCGGCAGGGCATCTCGCTCAACGTACGGGCCGTGATCGCTTTCAAGGTCGGTAACGACGAGGAGAGCATCGTCAACGCCGGCCAGCGATTCCTTTCCGATCAGGATCAGATGGCCACGCTTACCGGGCGGATCTTCGCCGGGCACCTGCGGTCGATAATCGGCTCGATGACGGTCGAGGAGATCGTGACCGAGCGGCAGAAACTCGCCACCGAGGTGCTCGACGGCTCCAAGTTCGAAATGGCCAAGATCGGGCTGAGCGTCGACTCGCTCCAGATTCAGTCGATCGACGACATGAACAGCGGCTACATCGACGCGATGGCCGCCCCGCACAATGCCGCCATCCAGCGGCAGGCGCAGATCGCCCAGGCGCAGGCCACCCAGCAGGCCGCCGAGGCGCAGCAGGAGTCCCAGCGCAAGCAGGCCGAGTACGCCAGGCAGACCGCCGTCGTCCAGGCCCAGTACAAGGCCCAGATCGACAAGGCACAGGCCGAGGCTGCTCAGGTCGGCCCGCTGGCTCAGGCGCAGGCGCAGATGAGCGTGCTGGCCGCGCAGACCGAACTCGCGAACAAGCAGGCCGAGCTGCGGCAGCGCCAGCTCATCGCCGAGGTAGTCAAGCCGGCCGAGGCGGAGGCCGAGAAGGTCCGCGTGCTAGCTGAGGCCGACGCGCAGCGGACCAGGGTGCTCGCCGCTGCCGCCGCCTCGAACAACCGGGTCGCGCTTGACCGGATGCTGATCGAGCAACTGCCGCAGATCGTCAGGGAAGCCGGGGCCGGCCTGGCCGGGGCGAACGTCAGCGTGCTGAACGGAGCCGACGGGCTCAGCGAGATCGCCGCCGGGCTGGTCGGCCAGGGCCTCACGATCCTGGACTCGGTCAAGAAGAGCCTGTCGGGTCAGGGCCCGACGTCCTTCCCCGAGCCAATCGCGCTGGAGCCAACCGCGCCCGAGCCTCCCGAGTCATCCGCTCAGTAGCGTGGCGGCGGCCAGGGCACGAGCGGCCTGCCGATCTCCCAGTGGTGCCCGAACGGGTCCATGATCCGGCCAAGGCGCCAGCCGTGCTCGTTGGCCGGCGGGCGGACCAGGACCGCACCCTCGGTCACGGCCAGGGAGATCGTCGCATCCGGGTCGGCGACCACGAGCAGCATTCGGGTAGTGGCACCACCCACCGACTCCGGGCTGAAGTTCGCGTGCTCGGGCGACTCGTCGGAGACCCAGAATGACCCGGCGCCGACCGAAAGCTGGGAGACGACCGCCTCGTCCTCGTCGGTGCCGCCCACCCGGTACTCCTCGACTGCTCCGAACGCGGCCTTGTAGAACCCGACGGCCTCGCGGCCGTGCCGGACCGACAGTTGCGGCATGACGGTCACGGGCGCGCACTCTCGCTGGCTGCGTATTTCGTCCACGACGCGATCCTGCCAGGCCGACGGGGCAGTAACCACGCGTCCCAGGAACCCGGGCTAGCTGCTGCCGCCGTTCCCCGGCCGGACGGCCGTGACCGACAGCAACTTGGCCGTGCCCTTGCAGGCCACTGACTGCCAGGGGATGAACAGCGGGATCGTCTGGTTCGGCGGGATGACGGCCAGCCAGGTCGTTTTCACCTGCGTGCACTCCGACATCGGGAAATTGCCCGCGTCCGCGATCCGCAGCGTGGCGTTCGCGTACCCGCCTGGCTGCAGCGTCACCAGTTCGCGCGCCGTAGTCATGTTCTCGGTCGACGGCTGCCCGACATCGGTGACCGGCGTGCCCGCCGCCAGGGCCACGCCGGGGAACCCGTACAGGGTGCACGGCACGTTGTCGAGGTTCTTGAACGTGATCACCACGTAGACCGACCCCGCGGTGCCCTGGGACAGCCCGGTCGCGCCATGCAAGTACCGGCTCAGGCAGCCGGTCACCTGGGTCGACGTAGTCACCGAGGAGGATGGCGTGGGGGTGGGCGTCGCGGACGGCTGCGAGGAAGAGGCCGAAGCCGCGGGCGTGCTGGCGGCCGATGTCGGCGAGCTGGCCGATGGCGTGCTACCTCCGCAGGCGGTGACCGTAAGGCCGACGGCGGCCAGAGACGCGAGCAGCAGTGGCTTCATGACAAGATTTCCCCTCCGGACGGTGGCGCGCTATCAGGGATCGTAGAGGTGATGCGCGGCTAATGCTCAGGTTCGACGCCATCTGGAGGCTGGCGGACCGGGTCGGCCAGCCGGACCCGAGTCGCGAGCCCTCGCCTCGTTCCCCAAGAAATAAGAGCTGGGCGGTCTCCGGCCAGGTGGGTACCATGACGTGCATGGAGGTCAGTTATCTGAGCACCGCCGCAGCCGCGCGAGCTACCAGCTCGCCGGTTGCCGCTGCCTGACCTTCCTCATCCGCTGGCGACCGGGAATCGGCTCGCCGGCGTTCTCGCTTCGTGTGCTTGCCCGTGGCCGCGCCAGCTGCCGTCTTTCCGGCGCCTTGATTCCTGCGAGGCGAGACTGCAATGGACACGAACACTACGATCCGTACCTTCACCGAGTTCTTCCGCAAGCGCGGGCATCAGCTGATCGAGGGCACCACGCTGGTGCCGCCCGACGGCGATCCGGTGATGTTCACGACCGCGGGCATGCACCCGCTGACCCATTACCTGGAGGGAGAACCGCATCCGCTCGGGCGGCGGCTGGTCGGCGTCCAGCGCTGCCTGCGCACCACCGACCTGGACGAGATCGGTGATAACACCCACCTGACCGTGTTCCAGATGCTCGGGTCCTGGTCGCTCGGCCAGTACGACGGGCCGCAGAGTCTGCGCTGGGGGCTGGAGCTGCTGTGCGACGGCTTCGGGCTGCGACGCGACCGGCTGTACGCGACCGTGTTCGGCGGGGACGAGCAGGTCGGTCCCGACACCAGGTCGCAGGAAACCTGGGGCGAACTCGGCCTGCCGGTCGAGCTCACGGTCGAGGACAACTGGTGGTCCAACGGCCCGACCGGCCCGTGCGGGCCCGACTCGGAGATCTTCGCGTGGACCGGCGACGGCCGGCCGGTCGGCACTCCCGCCACCGATGATCGCTGGGCGGAGCTATGGAACCACGTCACGATGCGGTACCGGCGGCTGGGTGACGGCAGCCTGGTGCCGCTGCCGCAGCTGAGCGTGGATACCGGGATGGGCCTGGAGCGCCTGATGATGATGAGCCACGGGGTGCGGTCGGTGTACGAGACCGACGTATTCCGCCCGTGGATGTTCGAGCTGCACGAGCGGTGGCAGCCCGAGACCCACTCGCTGCGCGTCATCTCCGACCACCTGCGGTCCGCGATCGTGATCATCGGCGACGGCGTCCGCCCCTCCAGCACCGGTCGCGGCTACGTGCTGCGGCGGCTGCTCCGGCGCGGACTCACCGAGCTGTGGCGCGATGACTCATCGCGCACCCTGGCCGACCTGTCGCCCGATCTCGTCGGCGACACGCTCTCCCGGTTCGGACAGGACGTGCCGCCAGGTTTCGTGCGCGAGGTGCTGCTCGCGGAGGAGCGCAAGTTCGGCGGTCTGGTGTCGCGGGGCCGGTCGCTGCTGCAGCGGCTGTATCCGGAAGGCCAGCTCACCGAGCAGGACTACTGGTACCTGCACGACACCCACGGGCTGCCGCGCGAGTTGGTCACCGAACTTGTGACCGAACTGGACGGCGGCCAGCAGTAGCGGGCCACGTACGCTGCCGCTGGAGGTGGCCGACGTGATACCGGCGGAGCGGATGGCAGAGCGAGCCGCGAGCTGGGCCAGGACCGAAGATGGCGTGCGGGCGGCGATCGTCTACGGCTCGGTGGCCCAGGGCACGGCGGACGAGGAGTCCGACCTCGACCTGATCCTGGTCAGCGAGCCCGGCCGGCGCGAAGGTCTCTGGGAGCGGCGGGCCGAGTTCGCGGAGTACGTGCTGGCCGGCCCGGTGCGCTGGTCCCAGGAGCCTTCGTGGCAGCGCCCGTTCCGCTACAAGAGCTGGGGTGAGCGGGGCGAGCTTGACCTCACTCTCGACGAGGGCTACGTGGTGCCCTGGCACGCCTTGAAGCGCGGCTTCCGCGCGGTGCACGACAAGGCGGACGTGGCCGCCCGGCTGACCGCCGAACTCGCGGACTACAAGGCGCCGGAGTTCGACGCCCCGTTGTTCGACGGCAACACGTGGGTCTGGCTTAACTACCTGCGCGGCAAGCTGCGCCACGGCGAGACGTGGTTCGTGCGGTATGGCGTGATGGACACGCTCAGCAACAGGGTCGTGCCGTTGCTCGGCTCGGCCAGTCACTCGGTCCTGGCCGAACTCGGCGAGTCCGTGCTGTCGCGGCTGCACCAGGCGGCACCGAAGTCTGAGCACCCGGAGGAGCTGAAGCGTTCGCTGCTGGCCACGGCGGAACTCTATGACGCTGCGCTGAGCCAGTGGGCCCTGCGTACCGGCCGGAAGAACCCGCGCAGCCCGATCGCGTCCGAGGTGATGGACAAGCTGCGGCAGTCCTAGTCGCGCATCTTCGCGATGACGTCGTCGGCGTACCTGCGCAGCTTGTCCAGCTTGGCCGGCAGGGGCTCGGTATCGGGGCCGACGTGATAAGGCCAGCGGAAGCCGACGATGACGTCGGTCACGCCCTGGTCCTCCAGCCGCCTGATTCCACCGGGCGTGTAGGCGTCCATCGAGATCACGTGCACCTCGAACGCCCGGCCGGCCGTGCCCTCCTGTTCGCGCAGCCCGGCCAGCCGCGCGAGCAGGCCCGGCAGATCCTCGGGCTTCCCGCCGCCGTGCATCCAGCCGTCGCCGCTGCGGGCCGCCCGTCGCAGCGCAGCCTCGCCATGTCCGCCCATCAGGATGGGAACGGGGCGTGTCGGTACCGGCGCGATCTTTATTGATGGCACGTCGTACAGCTCACCGTGAAACTCGAAGTAACCGCCCGTGGACAGGCCGCGCAGCACCTCCAGCGACTCGTCCATCCGCCGGCCGCGTCGGGCCCAGGGCACGCCCATCACGTCATAGTCCTCGCGCCACGGGCTGGTCCCGACGCCAAGCACCAGCCGGTTGCCGGTGAGCACCGCGGTCGAGGTCATCTGCTTGGCCACAAGCACGGGATGGCGGATCGGTAGCTTGAGCACGAACGTGATGAACCTGAGTCGCTCGGTTACCGCTCCGAGCGCGGGGATGAGGGAGAACGGCTCGAGGAACGGCTTGTCCTCAAGAAACTCGCGCGTGCCATCCGGGTTGAACGGGTAGATGCTTGCGGACTGCTCCGGGTAGCAGATGCTGTCCGGGATCACCATCGAGTCGTAACCCGCCTCCTCGGCCGCGCGGGCCAGCGGCGAGTAGAAAGACGGCTCGGTCATCGACTCGGCGTAGCTGAAGCGCACGGATCCTCCGGTTCGAGCGACCGCGGGTGCAAACTTGCCCCATCAGGTAGAACATGTTCTTGTTGGCAGTCAATCACCCGGCGAGGGGACATACCCCGCGTTCCCGCCGAGATCACACCCCGAACCTGACCCGTGGACGCCCGCATTTTCACAAGAGGCTGGATGGATATGGACCTTGTCGCGCTGGAGGAGATCCGCCGGGTGAAGTACCGCTACCTGCGCTGCGTGGACCTCAAGCTGTGGGACGAGATGGAGGACGTGTTCACATCCGGCGCCAGCGCCGACTACGGCACGCACGCGGCCGGCCGGCCGCTCAACCTCCGCGGCCGCGACGAGATCATTTCCTACCTGCGGGAGAACCTCGGGCCCGAGATCATCACCGTCCACCGCTGTGGCCAGCCAGAAATCGAGGTCGACGGGGATCACGCGACGGGGACCTGGTCATTCGAAGACACCGTGATCGCGACGCAGTACAACGTCCTGATCAAGGGAGCCGCGTTCTACGAGGACACCTACGAGCGCGGCGAGGACGGTAAGTGGCGGATCTCGCACATCGGCTACACCCGGATCTACGAAACCATGAGTTCGCTCGACGACACGCCGTCGCTGCGTTTCACCGCCAATAAATGGGCCGAGGAGTCGGCCGGCTGATGCCCGGGCGTTGACGGAGTTTTAGAACGTGTTCTACCTTGAGTCCGGTCCTAGGGACCGGCGTCGATGAAAGGGAGCCGTGCTCACCCAGTCATTTGCGGACGCGGTGATCGAGGCAGAGAAGATCATCGCGTCGGCCCCGCATGTGCGGACGGCGCAGGACCTGGCCGAGGGGTATGACTACCTGGCGGGCAGCATCCAGGGATCGCTGCACCTGGCCTGGGCCTACCAGCGCGACTTCCCGTACTTCGTCCAGTCGACCGGCCCGTACACCAAGATGGGCCTGGACAATCCGGACACGATCTACCTGCACGCCTACCTGCGCGAGGACGCCGAGTACGTCGTCAGCGGCGTCCGCGGCAGCACCAGAGACCTCAGCTTCCAGGTCCTGAACGGCGATTACTCGCCGGTCGAGGTGCCCGACAGCCTGACCGCCTTCGATGACCGGGAACTCGAGATCGCGCCAGACGGCTCGTTCGAGCTGCGCTTCGCGCCGGACCGGTCCGGCTCCCGGCCGGGTTACTTCACGCTCGGACCGGGCTCAGCCATGCTCATCGTCCGGGAGGTATACAGCGACTGGGCCACCGAGAAGCGCGGGACGCTGCGGATCCAGCGAGCCGACAAGACCGGGCAGGCGCCGCCCGCGCCCGATGAGGCACTGCTCGCCAAGCGCTACGGTGTGGCCGGGAAGATCCTGCTGTCCCGGCTGCGGACGTTCCTGGCCTTTCCCGACTGGTTCTATCTGAACGAGCCAGTCAACACGATGACGCCGCCGCGGCGGACCCCCGGCGGACTAGCGTCCCAGTTTTCCTCGGCTGGCCACTTCGACCTGGCACCCAACCAGGCGATGATCGTGACCGTGCCCGACGCAGGCCGGGACCTGGCGCCCTATCAGGGCATTCAGCTTGGCAGCATGTGGTACATCTCGCTGGATTACATCAACCACCAGACCAGCCTCACCGCCGACCAAGCGCGCATGGATCCCGACGGCAAGTTGCGGTTCGTCATCACCGACACCGACCCTGGTGTCGCGAACTGGCTCGAACTGACCGGGCGGCGCCGCGGCTATGTGCAGATCCGCTGGCAGCGACTGGCCGCGGACCTGGGCCCCGAGCACGGCCCCGAGGTGCAGGTGGTCCCGGCCGACAGCCTGCCGCACGTGCTGCCGTATTACGACTCGGCGCTCCTTCGGCGGGGGGAGTACACGGCGCGGATCGCCGCGCGACAGGCCGCCGTCGCCAGCCGGATGCTCGGCTGATGGCCCCGGACGAGACCCGCGCGATCGCGGAAAGGATGCTGGGCTGATGTACCTGCAGGACAAGGTGCTCGTCATCTCCGGGGTCGGGCCGGATCTCGGCCGTCAGATCGCCGTCCGCGGCGCGGCGGCCGGTGCAGACGTAGTGCTGGCGGCCAGGACCGTCTCCCGGCTGGAGGAAGTGGCGGCCGAGATCAAGGAACTCGGCCGCCGGGCGCTGGTCGTGCCGGCCGACATGACGGTCGAGGCCGACGCCCAGCGCATGGCCGACTCGGCGGTTGCCGAGTTCGGCAAGGTCGACGCGCTGGTCCTCAACGCGCTGGTCATGCCCCCGATCAAGGCCCTGGCCAAGGTCGACCTCGACGCGGTGCAGGCAGGCTTCAACGACAACGTGATCTCCGCGCTGCGGATGACCCGGCTATTCATTCCGGCCCTAGAGCAGACCAAGGGCGCGGTCGTCATCATCAACTCGATGGTGATCAGGTTCTCTCAGCTGGGCATGGGCCCGTACAAGATGGCCAAGTCCGGGCTGCTCGCGATGGCATCGAGCCTGGCGACCGAGCTCGGCCCGAAGGGCATCCGGGTGAACTCCGTGGCGCCGGGTCACATCTGGGGTGAGTCGCTGAAGTGGTACTTCAGCTACCTGGCTCACAAGCGCGGCGTCGACCCGGAGGAGATCTACCAGGAAACGGCGAAGAACATCGACCTCGGCCGGCTGCCCGAGCCGGACGAGGTCGCCGACGCGGTCTTGTTCCTGGCCTCGCCGCTGTCCCGCGCCATCACGGGTCAGTGCCTCGACGTCAACTGCGGCGAGTATCACCACCACTAACATGACCACAGCCGACCGTGTGCACGTCGGGACCGTCGAGGACCTGCGAGAGTCTGCCTCCCGGATGACCGGGCTGACCGACTTCGGCCCGGACGATTACAGCGACGGCCTGGGCGTAGTCCTGGAGTCCTACGCCCGCGACGCTGACCTGACCCCGCTCGGCAGCAAGGTTGCCCGCGTCGGCCTGCGCGGCGCGCTGGCGGCGCGGCTTCTGGCCGAGTACGCCTGGGCGTCGCATCCGCAGTACGCCGCCGTCCCGGTTGAGCGTCCGATTTTCGTAACGGGGTTGCCCAGAAGCGGGACAACCGCATTGCACCGGCTGCTCACAGCCGATCCAAACCACCAGGGCCTGGAACTGTGGCTCGCCGAGATGCCGCAACCCAGGCCGCCGCGAGAGACCTGGGATTCCAACCCGGTCTACCAGGCGATCCAAGCTGGCTACCAGCGGCATCACGTTGAGCATCCCGAGTTCATGGGCGTGCACTACATTGCCGCCGACACCGTCGAAGAGTGCTGGCAACTGCTGCGCCAGACGCTGCGGTCCGTCTCGTATGAGTGCCTGGCCCACCTGCCGACCTACTCGGCCTGGCTGCGGCAGCAGGACTGGACCGGCCCGTTCCGCCGGCATCGCCGCAACCTGCAGATGATCGGCCTGAACGAGCCGGGCAAGCGCTGGGTGCTGAAGAACCCGAGCCATCTGTTCTCGCTTGACGCGATCATGGCCGTGTACCCGGACGCCCTGATCGTTCAGACCCACCGCGCGCCCCGCACCGTCATCGGTTCGATGTGCAGCCTCGCGGCTCACGCGACCCAGGGCTGGTCGAATACGTTCCACTCGAGCGTCATCGGCAGCGATCAACTCGAGCTATGGGCGCGCGGGCTGGAGGACTTCGCCGCCGCCCGGACCCGGTACGACCGAGCCCAGTTCCTCGACGTCGACTACGCCGACTTCACCGCCGATCCGGTGGCCACCGTCGAGTCCGTCTACTCGCACTTCGGGCTGCCCTATTCCGGTGCCGCGGCCGATGCGGTTCTGGCCCTGCACGTGGCCGCCGGGAAAACAGCCGCCCGGCCGTCGCACCGGTACTCGCTGGCCGACTTCGGGCTGACGCCCGAGCAGGTAGACGAACGGTTCGGCTTCGACCCTCGCGGCTAGCGGAGGGGTGACATCACCATGCCGACGCCGACGGCCGGAATCGGGTGAGGTGGTGCGGGAATGACCTGGGGCTGGCCGATGTCCAGGAAGCTGATGGTCAGCGTCGTGCCGAGCGTCTCGACCCGGGGGCGAGCCTGGTGCCTGGGTACTCGCGGCGGCGACGTCGGAGCCGGGACAGCGACGTCAGCCAACCCGACCATCGAGGCCGTCATCTGGCGCACCACGCCCTGACCATCCACCCAGACCTCAAGTTCGGTAATCCGCTCAAACTGCATTGTGCTCAGCACCTGCGAACAGGGCACGTTCGCTGGAGCCGTGGCCCGCAATTCCTCCAGCCGGACCCCGCCGATGACCTGATAACCCACGACCTCGAATCTGGCCGACGGTTCCAGCGCGCGGAGCGCGCGGCGCGGATCGGGCACGCCGGCGGTCGCCTGGACGGATGAATCGATGTGGCGGTACCAGGCCCAGGTGTTGCCATGAGCCCGGGCGTAGTAGTAGACCTGCCCGTTCACGACGCGGTAGATACCGAACCAGGTGCCCCACCCCCGGTCGCCGACGGGCTCCACCTGCGTCATGGCATCGTTCCAGTTGTTGTTCGCGAATGTGTAGACGTCGGTGCCGTAGTCCTGCAGGTCGCCGTCTTGCGTGTCGCGGTAGCTAATTTCGGCCCGGCCATCGGTTGCCAGGGCGGCCCGCGACTCGGCTGATACGTGCCTGAGCACGGCGGCAGTCACGATGAGCGCGGGCCGGTGCTGGCCGGGGCTCGCGCTTGACCCGATGACCAGGGTCGCGGCGATCGTCACGGCAGCCGCGACTGCGACCGTGCCCGCGACGATGGCCGCGAGGCGAGCGCGACGCGCTCGGTGGCGGATAGGCGCACGCGCGGCGCGCGCCGTCGCCATCCGGTCGATCTCGGCGAGCGTGACCGGTGCCGCGCCGCCGTCGATCAGGTCCTTGAGGCCGTCGGAGATCTCAGAGTTCATCGCTGACCCCCAGTGCGTCGCGAAGGCGCGCCAGCCCGCGCCGGGCATGCGTGTGGACGGTGGTGGGCCGCAGCCCGGTGAGCGCAGCGACCTCGCGCAGCGTGTACCCGTAACCGTGGACGAGGACGACCGCGAGGCGCTGGTGCAGGGTGAGCCGGGCGAGCGCGGCCGGCAGGCCAGGCTCGAACCGCGGCTCGGCTCGCGTGGCGCTATCGAAGGCGACCTGGCGCATGGCCCGTGGCCGCCGTGACTGGGCGACGCGGAAGGCGTACCCGGCCGCGTTGGCCATGCCGCTCAGCCGGTCCCAATGCTCCCAGGCGTACGCCAGCGCCTCTGCGGTCGCATCCCGGCCGTCCTCGAAGCCGTAGGCGGCCACCAGAGCGCGGCGCAGCTTCGGCTCGACGTCCCTGACGAAGGCCTCGAACGCCGCCCTGGGCGGCGCGTCGACTGTCTGCTGCATGCATGGCTCCGCTTCGGTTCGCTGCCTGGAGAACCTGTGGTCCACATCGTTAAACGGCGGCGGCGTTCCCGCGTACTACAGCGGCTCGCGAATTCATCGCAAGTTCCGGCGATACAGTTCGCAGCATGCGCTGGACGGTTCTCGGAGTGCCCGTCGACTCCGTCGCGGCGCCGGCCGGCGGTCCGCCGTTCGGGACGGAGCAGAGTCCGGCGGTCCTGCGGAGCCTCGGACTGGTAGATCGGCTGAGCGCGGCCGACGCGGGCGACCTGGACGTGCGCATCACCGGACCGGACCGCGATGAAGTCAGCGGGATCGTCGGCTGGCCGAGTGTCGCCTCGGTCGTGACGGGGGTGCGAACGGCCGTGACGAGCCTGCTAGCCGACGGCCGCCGCCCGCTGCT